>NZ_JAAHFV010000016.1:0-32172 GCF_010672755.1 Moorena sp. SIO1F2 | reverse complement strand
TGGTACTGTTATATGATAAACTAGTACTAGTTAGCGAAAAACTAGTACTAGTTAGCGGTTAATGGGTACTCGTGTGATAGAAGTCAGTACCCGGTTTGGTTTGTGGTTGAGGGTTGAGCGTTTATCTATTAAAATCATTCCACTATTAAGCAACGCTCCCTATTCGGTGGTGTCAAAAATATCCTTAGGATGTACAGGAATAACCTCGTCACCGAAACGGCGAAAATCTCGGATATTAAAACTCAGAATATGACTTAAATCATGAACTTTCATAAAAGCTACTAAGCGGGCATCATGAACCTTTACCCCCTTCACTTCGTAGATCGTAACTAACTTTTCCCATTCTGAGTATATTTTATGAGTATCGGGGATAAAGACAAATAACCGCTTCAAACGATCAATTTCGGCTTTTGTTTGACTAAGAGTAAACCCCAAACCGTTATTCTTGGACGGACGAGTACAGACATTCCACAATTCAATCAAATTTTGAGGGGCAATAACTATAGCACTACGCATTAAAGTTAGGACATTTCTAAACTTAGAAACCTAGTCCTAGCTTACTTTTGACTTCTGACTTCTAACTTCTGACTTGCGCGTAGCGCTATACCTTTTCGCGACGGGCATTTAAGATATCAAGGGCGTTTACAGCCTCTAGGTGCATCGGGTCACTAAACGTAATCGTTCTCAGCAATATATTTGTATCTAAAAGGTAAGCCATCAAAACCGATCCGGATAAATACTTTCTCTACTCATCGCTTCATCACTAAGGACAGGAATATCTCGACTCTTATGACTGTCAACCCATGCCTGAAATTCTGCTGACCATTCCTCATGGGTTGACGTTTCATAAAATGAAGCCGAAGCTGAATCATCTTTTTCCTGATTTAGACGATTCAAAAGTGCATCCAAGTGGGGTTTAATCTCCCCAACAGAGCAAGAGGTTATCTTCGATAACATGCCAAGCACCTGCTCAATATCTTGAGCATAGGAGTTATTAAAATCCGAATACTGATGAGATATTTTACTCATTTTAACACCATGAATCAATACTTGAATTGCCTAGTTACTAATTAATAAATATTTTATCACATTTAATCGCGAAATTAAAATCAAAATACTTTTCAAATATCCCCCCTATACCCACATTATTATCCCTACTCCCTACTCCCTACTCCCTACTCCCTACTCCCTACTCCCTACTCCCTACTCCCTGATACCTAATGTAAAATTACATTACAAAATTGATTTTATCTCTAGATAAACCCCCAAACTACTCAATTTGATCAAAATGTAAAAAAATGTTGCAAATTTAAAAAATAACCCTTGACATTTACCGAGATATTAGTAATAATAAAAATGTCCGATATTTCGATAATATTTCTGGACAAAAAGCCGCGCTTTACACGTCAACCAAGAAGCGCGGCTTATGTCCTCAGTCACAAACTATGTGTGAGGTAATTCCATGATGCCAAAAAAACGCTCAAATGATCATCTGAATCATCTGATTCACTGCCAGCGAGCCCTAGACCGCCTTGCCCAAATTGCCAGGAGCCAATCCACAAGGGAACATGCCTATCCTCATCCCATCACCGAGCGAGAAGAAATCTTGATCTACCTATACAGCTACTGCCGACTATCCATGACCCCCCAGGAGTTTTACCGAAAATGGCAAGTTAATCAAGAAGACATCGGTAACATCTGCTGCCGCTCAAGTTACGCTGTAAACAGCTGGCTGGCCCAAGGTGCTCGCTATAAAACTCCCTCCTCCGATTCCTTGCATCATCTGGCCTTAATGGATTTTCTCTTAGAAAATTTTGAGGTCATTCCAAAGGAGTTACTGAATCAGCTTTGCTCTAAGGTTAAAGGTTATTAGAATTAAGAATGTAGAATTAAGAATGTAGAATTAAGAATGTAGAATTAAGAAGGGAGAAGGGAGAAGGGAGAATGTAGAATTAAGAATGTAGAATTGAGAAGGGAGAAGGGAGAAGGGAGAAGGGAGAAGGGAGAATTAAGAATGGATAATGTAGAATGAATGTAGGAGGTAGAAGCCAGAAGCCAGAAGCCAGAAGCCAGAAGCCAGAAGCCAAAAGGTAAGCATTCAGCCGTCAGCCGTCAGCCGTCAGCCATTGGCTGATAGCACCTCAAGTAGCACCTCAAGTAGTGCATTAGCTGATAGCTGATACGCGACACGCTGATAGCTGATAGCTGAATGCTTACGCCAAAAGCCAGCAGCCAGCAGTCAGCAGCCAGACTTCTAAATTCTTAATTCTCAATTCTTCATTCTTCATTCTTCATTCTTCATTCTTAATTCTTAATTCTTAATTCTCAATTCTTAATTCTCAATTCTTAATTCTTAATTCTTAATTCTTCATTCTTAATTCTAAATTATTCATGGGGAACTTTCCCTCGGCAGATTCGTCTAAACCGCTAAAGCTACGATATTCTAGACTCAGAGACTTTCCTGATCTGAGCCATCAATCTGGGATAAATGTATATATGAGTAGAGTTGGAATTAGCAGAGAACCCACGGAGTCCAGTTATGAAACGTTACAAAATTCTGTCCCTACTAGGGATAACAGCAGTATCGACAATCACTGCTAGTCAGGTTTTAGCTATGGAGACAGCTTCCTGGAACTTAATCACCGAACCTGACTCTAGTGAGAATAGTCTATTGGAGGATGTTTCATTCCTTAAATACACTATATTTGATACCGCTGCTGGTGCAAGAGAGCCCCAAGATCCAGATCCTAGACCGCCACGCTACGACATTCCACAATCGGGACTTCAGTAGAGTCCGCTTCAGCTAGAGATTGATCATATATAGCAGTTCTTAATTGGGTGAGTTACACAAGTTGTGGGTTAATGGGAGTCGGGAGTCGGGAGTCGGGAGTCGGGAAAAAATCTTTTGTATCTCATGACTGTGAGAACTGCTATATATTCCAGCTAATTTACTCTTGCTCCTCAATTCCCTCACAGAGTGTTCTGTCTTCTTTCTTGACGTTCAGATTATTTTTAAGATAATTACCAAGCTGATCACAACCACGCTTCAGTAAGTAATTCACATCGTTTGATTGACTGTAATCTAAATATTGACTGTAATCTAAATTCCAAATACTCACCCGATTCGCTGCGTTAATCGAGACTAGGGTTTCACCGTCTGGACTGAAATTCACAGACTCCACAGGTTCAGAACCCTCGCTTAACGTTCCGATTAAAAGTCCATTGGGGTTCCATAGTTTAACTGTTCCATCCGCACTAGCAGAAGCAATAATGTCTCGATTGGGGTGGAAACTAACATCATAAACAGTTTTTGTATGCCCTACTCCTTTTTTAGATGCGAATTGCTGCCAGGAGATGTCTTTACGACTCCAGATTACTATAGAACCACGGGCCGCACCTGCCACAATCCGCTTACCATCGGGGCTGAAACTAAGGGAGGACAACTTCCTATCCCCAGTCAGGGTAGTAATTAGAGTTCCGTTCTGGTTCCAGAGTTTCACCGTATTGTCATTACTAGCAGAGGCAATTAACTGACCATTGGGACTGAAAGTGACCCGATTAATGGCATCTGTATGTCCCGCTAAAGTACGTAGCAATTTCCCTTCCCTGCTCCAGAGTTTTACTGTGCTATCCTCACTAGCAGAGGCAATAATTTGGCTATCAGGACTGAAACTAACGCTATAAACTGGAGCGCTATGCCCCTCTAGAGTATGTAGCAGTTTCCCCTGGCGATTCCAGAGTTTCACCGTCTTGTCATCACTGGCGGTGGCAATTAACTGACCATCGGCACTGAAATCAACCCCATTCACAAAATCCTGATGTCCCTGGAGGGTGAGTTCCCGAATCTGCTTCTCCGGGTTCCAGAGTTTGACCGTGTTATCATCTCGACTACCAGAGGCAATTATCTCACCATCCGGGCTAAAACTAGCACCATAACCATAGACTGTATAGGTGGTAGGTTGGAAAACCTTAGGCCAGGTTTGGTCAAGACTCCAAAGTTTGACAGTGAAATCAACACTAGCTGAGGCTAGCATCTTACTGTCAGGAGTGAAACTAACCTGATTGACAATATCTTTATGACCAGGAAGGGTTGAAATTAGTGTACCCTTACCAGTCCAGAGTTGGATTTTTCCGTCACTACTCCCTGAAGCAATCCACTTACCATCCGGACTAAAGCTGACGCTGTTGATAGGATGATCATATCCTGGCAAGGTTTTCGCTAAGGTTCCATCACGGTTCCAAAGTTTAACGGTCCGATCATCACTAGCTGAAGCAATGGTCTGACTATCCGGGCTAAAAATTACACTCCAAACAGCCTTGTCATGCCCTTCTAGAGTTTTGATGAATGTACCATCACTACTCCAGAGTTTGACCGTTTTGTCCTTACTGGCGGAAGCAATTAACTCTCCGTCATTGCTAAAACTAACACTCAACACAGCATCCTTATGTCCTGTCAAGGTTTTGATCAAAGTCCCATCACGGTTCCAGAGTTTAATAGTTTTATCACTACTGGCTGACGCAATGGTCTGACCATCCGGGCTAAAACTTACCCACTTCACCCCCTTACCATGTCCTGTTAAGGTGTTAATTAAGGTGCCATCGCGATGCCAGAGTTTAATGGTTTTGTCTTTACTGGCAGAGGCAATGATTTGATTATCAGGGCTAAAACTAACGCACCACACTGTCTCCTGATGTCCTTTTAAGTCTTTAATCAATTTGCCATCACGACTCCACAGTTTGATGGTTTGATCAGAGCTAGCTGAGGCAATTAGCTGATTATCAGGACTGACACTGACACTCAAGACATTACCTTGATGTCCCTCTAAACGATGGTGTTCTTGGATTAAGTTGACTGCTTGCCAGAGGTTAGATACAGTCTCTTTTTCAAGGTCTGATTTTGCTATTTTAGAGTTTAATCGTTTCCCTGCCTTGATGATGCTTAAAAGGGCATCAAGCTGATTTTCATCTACAAGAAAAGAAAGCTTATATTTAGCGTTGAGTTTAGTAAGGATCGCCTCTCTTTCGTGGAATTTTGCCGATTGCCACAGCCCGATTGCAATCACCGCTAGTATAGTCATGGCTACGCTAAATCCCCCTAACCCCATCACCAACCGTTTCCGAAGCCGTTGTCGTGTCTCTCGCTCTTTTTCAAGTTCTGCTCTCATGTCAGCCCCTTGTCGTTGTCGAATGAAATCTACCAGATAATCATGGACTAATTGATAGCGATCGCTATAAATCTCTGGCAACAGCAGCACTAAGCCAGATTTCACAAAAATTTCCAACACTACATCTAATCGTTCTAGCTCTGTGTCTACATCAGCGGCCAAGGCTTTTAATTCTTTTTCCAAATCATGGCGAGTTTTGAGAGGGCGGGTGTTGTTTTCATCCGTTAGCAAGTACAACACTAATTCAGCGGCCCGTTTGTTATCAGCACCACAGGCTTCCACTACTTCTTCTAAGTATTGGTTGACTAATTCAGCTTTTGGGTTATGCCCTAGGTGTTGATACTGTTGTAGGGTGGTAATTTTGTTTCGTTCCAGTTGCGCCCCTACCACTTGCAACTCAATTGGTATAATCTCTCCTAATTCTTTCCCTAAATCCTCCACTAATTTATCAATCAGTGCTTGCTCTAAGGGAAACTGAGCTTGCTCCGTTAACCGTTGAAGATATAATTTGGCATCTGCTGGGGTAAGATTCCCCAAGTGAAACAGAATCCTCTTATCTAAAATATTATTATTAATAACCTCTAAATCGATTTTGAACTTATTAAATTCCAACAGGCAATGTAAATAATCCTCGCGCACAGACAAGATTACCTTCACAAAAGGAATATTCAGACAGTCTCGCAAAAAATAATAAAAACCTCGCCTCTGCTTGGGGTCTGAGCAAACTGCTAAAAACTCTTCAAACTGGTCAAAAATTAAAACAGTAAGCAAATTTTGCCTAGCATTTTTGCGCAACTGCTCAAGAATGAGGGCGGTTGAATCAAGCTTAGCAGGCACAGATGGTAAATGTACTCTCTTCTCCAGCGTGTTTGTTAAGGATTTGCCTAATTCTTGAATCCAATTACTATAAACTCGCTGCAAAACCGGTAATACCCGACGGGTATTAATGGTTTTGCGTTCTAATGCTGGTATTAATCCCGCCTCAATCATCGAACTTTTCCCCGCCCCGGACTGTCCATGAATCACAGTTAGTCTAGAGCCCACCTGTTCCATGCGCTCAATCAGGCGATTAACATGGCGTTCCCTGCCAGAAGCGGCAATTTCTGGCGCTATCCTTTCTGAACACTCAACTGTTGCTAAAACTGGGTTAGTTACCTGCTGCTTGGGCTGCAATCGACCAGCACCAATGAATGCCCGAAACCCAAACCGGCTCTCAATCCCCTGTTGGTCTTGTTTAATCTCAAAGGCAGTGAGATAGTCCCCTTGTTGGCAATAGGCCTGGTGTAATTCCCTCAGGATACCAATATAAAGTTCTGGATCATAGTGGGGTTTGGTTTCTGCTCTAGCGGTTTCCAAGTTATAAAGTGCTGCTTGTAATTGAGGAACATGTTTTTGCGATCGCATAGTCCCAAGCAGTGCTCGCCCCAAGGAAAATAAATACCAACCCTTGACAAAAGACTTTTCCCAGTCTAATAAAGCTTGTTGTTCTGGTGAGGGATTGACTATCTTAGCTGATGCCGTTGATTGCAGAAAAAGCGCTTTTTTGGAAGACTTTTGTGCTTTCTTAAAGGCTGATTTTGCTAGGGCTACTTCAGCCAAAAAGCCATAACCTCGTGCCATTCTGAACGGATCAGAATAGGTTTGATGGAGCGCCAAGGCTTTGTTGGCCACTTTCTCTAACTGCTCCCAATCTGACTGTCGCTGAAGTGCCTCTCCCCAAAAATTAATAAATTTGGCAGCTAAGTCTGGGCGATTAGCCTGCTCAAGAACCTCAACCGATTCCTGAAAATAAACTTTTGCTTGTTCACAAGCTTGTTCCTTCTCAGCTTGATGCCACTGTGCATAACCAGCCCACCACAAGCCTAAACAGAATAGTACATGTCCACGGCGTTCCAGGTTATCGGTTTGTTTCCACAGAGCTAAACTGCGCTCATAATGCTGTCGAGACTCTTCTTGACAATTATCAGCCACTCGACCCAGCACAAATTCCAAACTGGCTTCTAACTCTGGGGCTAAGGCCACTCCCCGCTTTTCCAGCTCCTGTCGTGCTGAGTGTAATTCCACATAGGATCCAGAGTCTTTGTTTAAATTCAGAGTACAACTGTGCACAAACTCAGTTTCACGGGAGGCTACCACCTTGGCAAACACCTGATCAGTGGTTTGCTCAATAAACTGAATTAATTGACCGCTGCTAATCACAAAATCAACACAGCTTGACCAACTGTGGAAATCTGGCACTGAGCGAATTAGCATTTGCAGCAACTTATCCGTCACCCACAACACCAGTGGAAACCGAAAGTTCCGAAACTCTTCCCGGATCTGGTTGGTTGCTGTCAGCACTTCCTCAATGCAACTTACTGAGTCTATCCCAGATACCATCAACGCCTCCGGCTGTTCCGGACCTAGCTCTTCCACAATAGTGGTATAGAGAGTTTTAACCGATTGCTTTAAGACCAGCTCCCTGATCGGAATAGAACATTGCTCCTGCAACTGCTCAATAATTTGTCTCCTCAATACCCCATAGTTACCAACCGCCAAAATCAAAGAAAATTCTCCCTGAGAAAACCTAATTAGTCGGATTAGTTCTCTCAAGGAATCTTGATTGTGATTTCCGGTTGTCTCTAGCATTATAATAGCGGTTTTTAATTGGGTGAGGTAAATTTTAGGGAGTAGGGAGCAGGGAGCAGGGAGCAGGGAGTAGGGAGCAGGGAGCAGGGAGCAGGGAGCAGGGAGCAGGGATTAGGTAACCCGGGCGCTGTCAAGGTATGAAGTAGTAAAAAACCTGTGTACCTCATTATCATGATAATTTTTATCACTTGATTCACGCCCTCGAACCGGACAGGGAGTGGCTGTTCGCGTAGCGTGCGCGTAGCGCATTAGCTGTTCGCGTAGCGTGCGCGTAGCGCATTAGCTGACTCTCTGTTCCCTGTTCCCTGTTCCCTGTTCCCTGTTCCCTGTTCCCTGTTCCCTGTTCCCTACTTCTGCAAGAAGTCTAGTTTCCATTCAACTCCTTGGCATCAGCTAACACCGGATTGATATCATACCAGCATCCCTGACCATTACAATACTCAAACACAAACAAACTCTTCAACAGGATTTGGTATTCCTCCTCACCCCTGACAGTTTTGTGTTCAGCCACATGTCTGAGCAATTTCCACTCATCCGGTGTAATTGCCCTGCTCAATTCATTGCGACGCTGACTAATCACCCTTTCTACCAAGTTACGAGATAAAGGCAGCTCATCTTTGCTGAGGCAGTTACGGAGCAGCACCAGCAAGTTCCTGACATGACCCCCACTGACTAGACATAGCCGATCCAATGTCTGTGGGCTATCAAACACTTTTGTAATTAAACTGAGCCGTTGCTCTAGCTCCACATCTGGGAATGCTCTGGCTAAGATCATCTGTCGCAGCAAAGCAATTCCGGCATCACTGGGACTACCATCTGGTTCTTTTACCTGTACCATCGGTAACAGTAGGTACTCAGAACCAAAGCGATTCCTGAGGTTTTCTTGGTCATTGGAAAATGCCAAAATCAAGGGAATGGTGTAGACCACATGGCATTTGAGTTGATTAAGATACTCCCCCTGGTCTACAAACAAATATTCTGGCTGATTCCGTTGCCCTGACTTAGGTTTATTATGGATCCGGTCAAGATTATCCACAATCACCACTAGTCCAGCTTTACCCTGCTGTTGCAGCTGCTGTTGAGCTGGTTCAATCAGTTCTGTATTAATTGCTTCTAAAATATTGTTGACCCGTGGCTCTAGATGTTGTCGCAATAGGGAGCGAATGTCCTTAGAATTCTTAGCTTTCGTAGTAATTTCTCCAATCCCAAAGGCTAGGGAATACTCCCCCTCTTCTGAGCTGATGCCAATCTCATCAGGTATGTTAACCCCTACACCACCGGCCTGAAACTCAGGAACTTTGAATTTCAACCCGGTCACCTCGGAGTTTAACAACTTAGCCGCCCCTTGCACTAACCCTTGGAAGCGGGTGGGTTGGAGTCTAATTTTAGCTTCCTCCAGACTTTGAATCACCTGACGAGCAATGGTCAGCAAAATATCACTGATCTCTACATCGGCCAGGTCCAAGTCATTAGAGGACTCAAAATAAACGACATGAAATCCCTGTTCTTCTAATTTCCTTTTCAATCGCGATAACTCGGTAGACTTGCCACAGCCCATGTGTCCCGTAAACAACTGACAGGTGGGTTCGTCTTCTGAGAAGGTAATGGTGCGTCTGAGTTCTCGAATAATATTGCTGCCCCGCACCTTGGAAAAATCAATGTAATATTGTTGGTCTTCAGCCTTGCCCAGATTCAGGGTTTTACTAGGATTACAGACCCGAAAAAATCTGCCGAAATTGACTGTCATTAAAATTCCCCCCGGTAGACGAATTGACTGTTCTCAGATTGCACCCCGATATCTGCCAGATCGACATAGCTGACAACTTGAGGCTCTATAGGATATACAGCCTCTATATAATTTATCGACTTAATAGCTACACATTATGAAATTGACATTTTCCCTTCACTGCAACAAAACGTAACATTATTCCTAATCCTGATGGTATATGATGCAGTAGCTGCGCAGAAAGTTGCCTGAAATCTCACTAATGGTATACTCCCTTCAAAATTACTACTCCTAGTCTGCCTCCTCAGTCAGACTTTAGCAGTCATAGTTCTGAGACTCAGTTTCAGTAGTCTCACGTACTAAGGAGGAGGTTACCAAAGAACCGTGCATTGCACTGAACAAGGAACCACCGAATACACCAGCTACACCTAGCATGTGGAAGGGGTGCATTAGGATGTTGTGCTCAGCTTGGAACACGAACATGAAGTTGAAGGTTCCGCTGATACCTAGAGGCATACCATCGGAGAAAGAACCTTGTCCGATTGGGTAGATCAGGAACACGGCGCTAGCAGCTGCAACTGGTGCACTGTAAGCGACGCAGATCCAAGGACGCATACCTAAGCGGTAGCTCAGTTCCCACTCACGACCCATGTAGGCAAATACACCAATCAGGAAGTGGAACACTACCAACTGGTAAGGACCACCGTTGTAAAGCCACTCATCTAATGAAGCAGCTTCCCAGATTGGGTAGAAGTGTAAGCCAATGGCGTTAGAAGAAGGAACAACAGCACCAGAGATGATGTTGTTGCCATACATCAGAGAACCAGCAACGGGCTCGCGGATACCATCGATGTCCACAGGAGGAGCAGCGATGAAAGCAATGATGAAGCAGGTGGTAGCAGCTAGCAATGTTGGGATCATTAAGACACCAAACCAACCTACATAGAGGCGGTTGTTGGTGGAGGTAACCCAATTGCAGAACTGAGACCACACAGAGGTGTTGCTCTGCTGTAATACAGTAGTCATGTTCTTATGATTGCGGGTATGAATATGAACTTTTCGAGGTTCGTCCGGCTTGTGTGCGCCTTCATATATTTATATTAAGCAATATATTTATTTTTGTAAAGGGTTTTGCGAGTAATTTCCCCTCAGGTTATTAAATAATGTAAATAAGTAATAATTATATTACTTAAGTATTGACAAAATGATAATAATAGGGTATTAGCCAACAAAAATAGGTAAACCAAAATAGCGATCGCATTTGATCTGGTAGCGATCGCTACTAGGACTTACTCCTTAACCCTCTCCCTAGGGTTACACTAACGGATTACCACTATACCGATAGGGTTTTATCGGATTTATCCGATTAATGATCAAACCACCCGATTATTTTGAATACACTGGGAATACCACTCAAAACTAGCTTTAGGAATACGCTGTTGGGTTGGATAATCAATATAAGTAATCCCAAAGCGCCGATCATATCCCCAATACCACTCAAAGTTATCGATCAGACTCCAGAGGAAATAACCATTAAGAGGATACCCTTCACTAACAGCGCGATGGGCTGCTTTGAGGTACTCTCGGAGGTACATAATCCTGTCCGTATCAATCACCTCACCCCGACCATTCAATTCATCCTGTGCCGCACAGCCATTCTCAGTGATAAACATCGGCAAATCCTGTCGCCCCAGGGTTTCACTGACATGACGAATCCCCCAATAAATGGAATCTGGTAGGATATTCAGCCAAGGCAGATTCATGCGAGGGTAGCCTTTGGGCATACCAAGGAACTCGTACCCCTGTGGATTGTCAGCAGCCCGGACATAGGTACCAGTGTAAATATTAAGACAAATCCCATCCAGAGGCTGATGAATGATTTGTAGGTCACATGGTCCGATGTCTGGGGCATTGTCTCCTAACACCTCAAGTAATTCAGGACTATAAGCACCAGTCAGAGCAGGGATAATGATACCGCCATTTTGCCCACATAAAGGGAATGCCTTTTTTGCTGCTGCCACATGGATGGGTGACTCATTGATTGGCACCGTGACGGACAAGTTATCCACTAAGGCTATAGAACAGGGAACCCGGGAAGCACTACGGATGGCTTGACAGCCCAAACCATGAGCTAAAAGGGCATGATGGGAGGTTTGCCATACCTGTTTGATGGATGTAACACGCCTACCCGGAGCATGGATCGGGTCGTGCTCAAACCCATAGCCTAAGTGAGTAAAACACATGATTTCATTAATGGTCATCCAATTAGTAATGCGATCGCCTAATTGAGTGACCACAGCAGTAACATAATCCGCAAAGTCAAAGGCCATCTGGCGAGAAAGCCAAGACTTGTATTTGTCTTCTAGGGCTTGGGGAGAGTCCCAATGAAATAGAGTGGCATGGGGAGTAATGCCATGATCTAACAAGCAATCCACCAAACGCTTATAGAAATCAACCCCTTCCTGATTGACTTTGCCACGCCCGTCAGGAATAATCCGAGGCCAAGCAATGCTAAAGCGATAATCCTTGATCCCTAGTTTTACCATCAGCTCTATATCTTCTTTGTAGCGATGGTAGTGGTCACAAGCGACAGCACCGGTATCATCGTTAAGTATTTTTCCAGGGGTACCACTGAAGGTATCCCACACACTAGGTTTGCGTCCTCCTTCACTTACTGCTCCTTCAATCTGATAGGAAGCGGTGGCTACTCCCCATAAGAATTTCTCTGGGAATTGGTAACTGATGCGATCGCCGTTAGTCATTAGTGATTTGTTATTAAGAAAGGGAGTTACGTACTAGATCATCCCACCTACTTTAGTCCTGGGACGAGTTAACCTATCCGCAATCAACGAAGAATCTTAACAGGAATGATAACTTTTGATCCACAGCTTCTCAGGAATTGGGTAGGGTCTTTTAGGGTTGGAAGTCCCCTGCCACTGAGCCGAAATCACTGATATATCAAGCCAGGGACCTTGAGGCCGATCAATTTAACCGAGCACCGGTAGCCCAAAAGAGAAGCCACCAACAACCCGGCTTTATGATCCAGATTCACAGACCTTTACCAAGATTTTTAATGAAAATTTAAGATTTTTGACATTTTCGGTTATCGACAGGGATTTCGCCTAAGGTAGAAAGTGCCAAGTCATACTTTGGCTCTGGCTTTTAACTCACCTGCTTATGCGGTTAAATTTTATGAGCATTTTGCCAAACTTTCTCCGTTCTTTGGTAATAACAATCCTTCTGAGCTTTATGGCTCCAGTGGCACTAGTTATTGGTTTACTTGCAGGTTTTGGTATAATAGGATACATTCCTGGCTTGACAGGGTTTGGTCTTACTGCCACAACTGAGCTATTGAAATTTCTGACTATTTTTGGTAATGGATCCCCAATTCAGGGAGTATTAGTGATTGCCTTTACCTGTAGCCTAGTCGGAGCATTATTTGACCTCTACGCCTGCGCCCGCTACCAAAATCTGAATGATAACTAAGTATAATCGTACTCAAATTTGTTCAAACTCCCCTGAGGTATTGGGGATATGGTTGAGATTAAAATTATCTATTATCTATATCTGTTCTGTACGGGAATTATCCTAATGGTTTAGGAAGGGAAACGAACTCCAAGACCTTTTCGGCGTTGATAGATTGATAACAGTTAGCCGATAAATTGCTAGTTTTATCAGCGGATTTTTCTGGCTAACGATTAGGTAAAAGCAAAATCGTGTAACTGAAATTGATAAAGATTGACAGAAAACTTGCTACTGGAAGGCTTGACCTGTCAATTTTTTTGTAAGCCTTCAGCTCTATCAATGCCTCAGAGCTGAGAGCTGAAGGCTTAGCCTTAATAAGCGGCCAGGCTAGTCTTGGATGCCAAACTCGCCACCACTTTAACTCCAAATTCCTCTTCAAATACCGATTTTTTATAATCCAAATTCCACAGTTCCAAAGCACAATCATCATTAGCAAAAGCTGGCACTAGATCTAGATGAAGTGCTTTATCATCGGAGCGATAATCCGACTTAACATGCCGAATTGCACCAATATGTCTACGGTCTAAAGCAATAGCTAACCGTAACAAAGCACTAAGCTGACTCACCAACAGGCGATGCTCTTGATTGGCCAGATTATTGTAATTCTCATGCTTTTTCTTCGGAGCACTCTTGCGATGGTAACGAGCCAGATTAGCAATGATTTCAATTTCTGGCTCCAGAAAGCCCAACAGTTCAGCATTGCGAATTAAGTAATAAGAATGCTTGTGGTGGGCCGAATGACTAATATACACCCCACAGTTGTGTAAAATTGCTGCTGCCCAAAGTAATTCCCGTGCCTGTGTTCCCCAATTGTGCAGTTTTCCTTGGGTTTGGTCAAATAAGCTCAGGGCAAAGTTAGCCACCCGCTGACTATAGTCCAGGTTGACCTGATATTTCCCAGCAACTGCGAGCACACTCCTTTCCCTGACCTCATCTTGGTAGCGTAGTCGGTCTTCAATCAATCCATGGGTGAGCATCCAGTCAACGATTAAGCCTTCCCGGAGTGATTGTCCACAAATTATGATCGACTCCATTCCCAGAAGCTTCATAGCTTCTAATAAAATAATTGCGCCAGCAACAATAATTTCTGAACGCCTCTCGGACATCTCTGGCAGGGTTGAGCGTTCAGCCAAACTCATAGCAGCTAAGCCCTTGAGCATTGTTTCCAAATCTTCACGACTGAGCTCATACCCGGTTAGGGGATTAGGTAACATACCCAGATTCTCATAGGCGTGCATCTTGGCTAGGGTCTCAATAGTGCCAGATGTCCCCACTAAACGAGGCTGTTCACTGAGTTTCAAGTTACCCTGGATGTCGTCAACAGCTCGCTCTAACATTCCCCTGACATAGGCTTGCAAATAGAGAAACTCACTTTGGCTGATCGGGTCTGTAGTGACAAACTCCTTTGTAAGACGAACGGCTCCTATCTTTGTGCTACTTAGGGAACGGGGGTTATGACGATCCCCGAGGATCAATTCCGTTGAACCACCACCAATATCAATAATGATATGGGGCTGGTTGTTGAATTCCATAGCTGACAACACACCTAGGTAGATGCGTCGTGCTTCCTCCTGACCAGAAATTAGGTTGACCAATAAACCCAATTCTGTATATACCTGATGTAAAAAAGCCTGGCCATTTGGAGCTTCCCGCACAGCACTGGTTGCTACAGCAACGATGTTTTCAGCATTGAGGCTGGCTGCCATTTCCTTGCAGCGTTGTAGAGTTGCGATCGCTCTTTTCATGGCTTCGGGGGTCAACTCACCAGTTCGGGGGTTGCAATTCCCTAACCTGACCGTGTCCTTTTCTTTACCAATAATGGTGAATGCCGGTAGTTTAGGGTCAATTCGCACCACCACCATGTGAATGGAATTGGTACCAATATCGATGGCAGCAATAATGCGCTCTTGCTCTTTGTCAGGAGTGGAAACATGTAGGAAAATGTCTTGGGTCAGTGAGTTAACCATATTGATGTATCCTGCTTACATATATCAGCCCGAAACCTATGAATAACGATATCTTTAAGGAGAATAACAAAAAATAGGCACTATCTCCTATAGTGAAATTCCTCTGATTCGAGGAAACAATCCGGAAAATTACCTACAAACAAAATTACCAACAAACAAGTAACCATTCCTGCTATGCTTACCCAGCCAAACCCCAATCCCATACCCACCTGGCTAGCCATTATGCGACTGTTGCGATGGGATAAGCCAACTGGACGATTCATTTTAATGGTGCCAGCACTGTGGGCAGTTTTTTTAGCAGCCCAAGGGAAACCACCCATTCCCCTGGTTGCGGTGATTATTCTTGGAAGCTTAGCCACCAGTGCTGCTGGCTGTGTAATTAATGACGTTTGGGATCACAATATTGATTCCCAAGTGGCGCGAACTCGCTCACGCCCTTTGGCATCCAAAGCCCTATCGGTCAAAGTTGGCGTAGTAGTTGCCTTAGTTGCTATGGTCTGCGCTGGGGTGATTGCTCTGTATCTTAATCCTTTCACCTTTGGGCTTTGCGTGGCCGCTGTACCAGTAATTGTGTTTTACCCATCTGCCAAGCGAGTGTTTGCTGTACCGCAACTGGTTATGGCAATTGCTTGGGGTTTTGCTGTACTGATTAGTTGGAGTGCCATTACTACTACTCTAGAACCAGCTACCTGGTTACTCTGGGGAGCAACAGTACTTTGGGCATTGGGATTTGACACAGTCTATGCCATGCCAGACCGGGAGGATGACCAGAGGATTGGGGTGCGCTCTAGTGCCTTGTTTTTCGGTAAGTATGCTGCTGATGCCGTAGGTGTGTTCTTTGCTGGTACTGCTAGCTTGCTTGCTGGCCTGGGAGTTGTGATGGATCTCCAACTGGCCTTTTGGTTAACCCTAGTGATAGCGACAGTAGTCTGGATTTGGCACTATACTAGACTACGAAAGCCTAATCATCCCACATCTGTCTATGGAGAGATTTTTCGCCAAAATGTCTGGATTGGCTTTGTGCTACTGGCCGGGATGATTATTGGTAGTCATTAGAGACTTGCATCTAAAAAAAATACCAATTAAAGTAGGGTGGGCGAAGTAATCTCATAAAAGTTGCTAGTTATTCTTAGAAAGAGTAGCTATTGATACCAACAATTGAAAATTGAGTATCTAGGGATACTACTATTTGGTGTGTGGAAGGAATTTTGAGGTATTTTTTTGATAATTACCCACTGATAACTAGCAACTAGCTAATCTAATCTAGAATACTCAACAAAACTAAACTTTTTTTGCCTGCCCTACAAGCTAAAAACTTGTATTGTGTTTCTTGGCTAGTCTTTTAGTCCTTTGAAAATTGCTAACAGTTAATTGTTAATTAAAAACAGTTAATTGTTAATTTTTAATGCTCTGTTTTGCCTTTTGTCTGCAAGGCTTTTACCTAATGTTTGTTTCAGCAAAAAGATGGGAAACCTAGTAATGTGCAATTGTTAAAATAGTCCGAATGAGCTCATCTGGGCTAATTTTTGTAGAGGTTAAAAAGCATGAACATCAAACGATACCAGCTATCAATTATCAGTGCCTGTTTGTTTGCTCTCGTCAGCCCAACGGTGGGTTATTCTCAAGAACCTGAAACTATTCCTGAAGAGGCTGAGACTATCCCGCAAAAACCATTGACTATCCCTGAAGACCCTGGGACTATCCCTCAAAAACCATTGACTATCCCTGAAGAAGCGGAGACTATCCTCCAACAATCTGAGATTGGTTATACACCTGAGTTTGTCAATTTTTACATGGGGCAATGTGTTGGCACTAAGGGCTCAGAGGCTCAGGCGTTTTGTCAGTGTACCATTGATAAAATTCAAGAAAAATACCCCTATGAAGAGTTTCTAGGTATTGGTCTAGAAATTACTGGTGGTGCGGAACCTCCTGAAGATTTCAATAAACTGATTAAGTCTTGTGAAGCTGAGAATTAGTAATTAGGGTTTGCTGAAAAAGTCTTTTGGTATTGGATTGAGTCAGCGAGTGTGGAGTCAGCGAGTGTGGAGAAATGGGAATTATATAGAAGGTAGTCGGAAGACTTGTCCCTTTATTTTTCGGCTCTTGTCTGCCCAAAAGGCTAAGTTATTGAGCTTTTTCGATCGATTTGCTTGCACTTAAAGAGACCCAAAAATGCGAAAACCTTTATCTGTCAATGCTTTGAGAGTTAATCAGCAAGCCCTAATTAGACATCATAGGTGAGAATTAGCGATTAGTCGTTGGGATGTTTGAGCTAAACGTTAATTTTAGCCATAGGTCTATGAGTCATTAGTTATTACTAACAACAAAATCGGCAATTTTTGATTGTTAATTGCCATTCTTATCATGACAGCCCCCCGATCAACATCGGGGGGCTAATAATAGCATTTCATCCAAGTATGAATGCTTTAGACTTTATTAGTAAAGCCAGCAGTTACCAACGGCTGCGGCTAACACCGTCATTAGGCTTGTGAATGATGAAACTGAGAACTTGGCACTGCTTAACGTTATCAAAACCCACAACCCGGATATAGCAGTCGCGGTATTCAGAGCGACACTCATCCACTTCAGCTAGCACATCTTTAGGTGAAGTAGCCTTGAACAAAGGCAGTTTCCATAATGTCCAGTAGTAAATCTCTGGTTCAGAGCTTTCGTTGAACTCGATCGCAGGGATGTAACCTTCCGCTAAGATGTACTCCACTTGCCGCATAATCTGAGAGTCACTCAGGGGAGGTAAGTAGGAAAGGGTTTCGTAACGACGCTCTTTTGGTAATGTTTTCATAGATTTTGATGCTCTGTTTGATTCTCTGTTGAAGTATAGGTATGAAATTTGGGGGATAGCAGGTAACGTCTTCGGTTGAACCAATTAGGTGTCCGAATCAGTTTTCTGCTCAGAATTAGTTGGGTTATCTGGAAGAGTGAATTGCGTGATGCGCTCAAGATGCTGACGCCGATGTTCTATATTCGACTGCTGGATACTGGTGCAAACCATTTCAGGTAAGAACTCGGCCACTTCGTCTGCAATATGTTGCCGCACAGTCATAATCCGCAACGCTAATTCAGGTTTAGCCCGCAGTAATTCCTCAAGATAAGCGTCTCCATCTTGGATACTTTGTTGTGAGGAAAAAGACTGTAGCCAAAGCGCTCGGGGAGGGTCGGTTTCTCTTAACTGGTTTACCACTGTCCGCAGTGCTTGATAGGTCATATAGCTAGCCAGCACCTTGGCTGTATCTTTCGCAACTCGTTTTAAATCCATGGTTGAACCCAGTCTTTTAGAAAAAGTTATGAAGTCTAAAGTATGACTTTTCATACTTCAAACTTCACACCTCAAACTGCATCAGACGGTATCCATTGCCTCGAACTCGAACTTGATTTCCTTCCACAGTTCGCAAGCAACTGCCAACTCAGGACTCCACTTAGCAGCTTCCCGGATAATGTCACCACCTTCACGCATCAGGTTACGACCTTCGTTACGAGCTTGGATACAAGCTTCTAGAGCTACCCGGTTTGCAGTAGCACCAGGAGCATTACCCCATGGGTGACCTAGAGTACCACCACCGAATTGTAGGCAGGAATCATCACCAAAGATTTCGACTAGCGCAGGCATGTGCCAAACGTGAATACCACCAGAAGCCACTGGCATTACACCAGGCATGGAAGCCCAGTCTTGAGTGAAGTAAATACCCCGTTCGCGGTCTTGCTCAATGTGGTCTTCCCGCATCAGGTCAACGAAGCCCATGGTGATACCTTTTTCACCTTCAAGCTTACCGACTACAGTACCGGAGTGGAGGTGGTCACCACCGGACATGCGCAAGCACTTAGCCAAGACGCGGAAGTGCATACCGTGGTGTTTCTGACGGTCAATCACAGCGTGCATAGCGCGGTGGATGTGCAGCAGAACGCCATTATCACGGCACCAACGAGCCAGAGTGGTGTTGGCGGTAAAGCCACCAGTGAGGTAGTCGTGCATGATGATGGGCATGTTCAGGGACTTAGCAAACTCAGCCCGCTTCATCATCTCCTCGCAGGTGGGAGCAGTGACGTTGAGGTAGTGACCTTTGATTTCGCCAGTTTCAGCTTGGGATTTGTGGATTGCTTCTGCTACGAACAAGAAGCGATCGCGCCAGCGCATGAAGGGCTGGGAGTTAATATTTTCGTCGTCTTTGGTGAAGTCCAGACCACCGCGCAAGCACTCATATACTGCACGACCGTAGTTCTTAGCGGATAGACCTAGCTTGGGCTTAATGGTACAACCAAGCAAAGGACGACCATACTTATTAAGCTTGTCCCGCTCTACAACAATTCCGTGGGGAGGTCCTTGGAAGGTCTTGAGGTAAGCAATGGGAATCCGCAAGTCTTCTAAACGCAGTGCTCGCAGAGCTTTGAAACCAAACACGTTACCCACGATGGAGGTCAGCATGTTGGTGACTGAGCCTTCTTCAAACAGATCCAGTGGGTAGGCAATAAAGCAGATGAACTGGTTGTCTTCCCCACGTACTGGTTCGATGTCGTAGCAACGACCTTTGTAACGGTCTAGGTCAGTCAGCAAGTCAGTCCAAACTGTTGTCCAGGTACCCGTAGAAGACTCAGCTGCAACCGCTGCACCGGCTTCTTCCGGAGGTACACCAGGCTGCGGTGTTACGCGAAACGCTGCCAAAATATCCGTATCTTTTGGAGTATAATCTGGCGTATAATAAGTTAATTTATAGTCTTTTACACCGGCATCGTAGCCAGCTTTTGTCTGAGTACTGGTTGATGAGTAAGACATGCGTTGCTTCCTTAGGAACTACTGAATGTTGCTATCGCTAGAATAGATTTTCTTTTCTTAGTGTTGTGTGTTGCTCCTAGCTAAGAGAACAAACAACCCATCTAGGCTTGTTTTCTAAGCCTGAAGAAGGGCACAACACCGATTCCACAATCACCTGTTTGTGGCTAATGTTGGGGATTACCTGTAGCCTTACTTACTAACCCAACCGCTCCGCTGATTGGTAAACGGTTGCTAGTCAGTCAAGTCGCTCAGGTAATTCAGAATTTCTTAATCATTTTGAAATATAGCAGGTAATGGGATCACTTAAACCTCAAATATTCTTTAGGAATGTATCAGCTCCTCTTATAACATGACGAAATGTAACAATTAATCACATCTTTGTCACAAAAATTCTCAAATTGACTATAATTTATGGCTTGACAAGGTTTGGCAGCGGGGTTAAAAAACAAAATCAGATAAATCAAACCTGAACAGTTGCGCTACAGATCGTGAGGCTGCAACCATTGCGTCCCTAGAATCGCCCCTAAAATTAGGACCCGTGCAACACATGCAAGGGTAATATCAAGTCAGGTTGAATACCCATAATTAGAGGGAGGGTGGGGAGATGGGGAGATGGGGAGATGGGGAGATGGGGAGATGGGGAGATGGGGAGATGGAGAGATGGAGAGATAATACGACGACTTCTCTTAAAGGTGATATCACTACCGTAATGATACTGATATCACCTTTAAGAGAAGTCGTCGTATTAAATTAATTTTGACTAGATAAATTACAAATTATAAAACTAGCAAGTTAAACACAACTAATAGTATTTATATCCAGGTACTTAGTCACTCACAAATTTCCTTAGAATTACTGTAGTGACTTAGCAAGCCTTTAATCAAGAAGACACCCTACCTATGAAAAGCAAGCACTTCATCAATCTTCACAAAGCACTTACTGCGCCAGTAGTGCTGGGATTAATGGTTTTCTATCATAATTTCAACCTTGGCCCATGGGTTTACCTAGCCCTCCATGGTACCTATGGGGTGATGTGGCTACTCAAAGACCGTATCTATCCAGACAAGCAGTGGGAGCAAGAAATACCAATTGGTATCGGAATTCTTGGCTCCGGAATACTAATGCTCTACTGGGTTGCTCCCTTTATTCTGATCAGCAGTGGTTCTGAGCCTCCCTTACCCCTGGTCGCTGCTGCTATTTCCATTAATGTCATGGGAGTCTTTCTACACTATGCCAGTGATGCCCAGAAATACTATACTCTCAAGTATCGTTCTGGATTAATCACAGAAGGATTCTTTGCTCGCTGTCGAAACACAAACTACTTGGGAGAAATCCTGATCTACTCTGGTTTTGCCATGCTAGCTCAGCACTGGCTACCCTTTGTAATTTTGGCAGGTTTTATGGCAAGTATATTTATTCCCAATATGCTCAAAAAAGATAAGTCTCTCTCCCGCTATCCAGAGTTTGCTGACTACAAAGCTAATTCTGGACTACTACTACCACAGCTATTTTTAGCTACTACTTCCAATCCAAACGATCCAGATTTTGCCCAAAAAACCAGGTAGTCATAAATTATAGCATTTCTCAATTCGGTGAAGTACAAAGCCCTGGGTTGTAGGGAGTAGGGAGTAGGGAGTAGGGAGTAGGGAGTAGGGAGTAGGGAGTAGGGATTAGCCAAGCACCCATTGAAGATATGACCAAACCATCTAAGCAGTGTTTTTCCCTAAGATGGCGATTTTTGATTATCGTCCTTTTACTGCTAGGAATCTTCTTCCGCTGCTTCAATCTAAACCATAAAATCTACTGGCACGATGAGGTTTATACTTCAATTCGGAGTTCTGGCTACACCGGAGATGAAGTAATTAAGGAAGTTTTTGATGGTAGGGTAATTGGTGTTGAAGACTTACAAAAGTATCAGCATCCTAATCCTGAAAAAGACTTAGGGGATACTATTAATGCCTTAACTACAAACCCAGAACATCCACCCCTCTATTATTTAATGGCGCGGTTTTGGCGGCAGCTATTTGGTGCTGCTGTCAATAACCCTAGGGGTTTATCTGTTCTGTTTAGCCTGCTGGTTTTCCCAGCTATCTATTGGCTGTGCTTAGAATTATTTGAATCCCCTTTAGTGGCATGGGTAGCTGTGGCACTTTTGGCGGTATCTCCCTTTCATGTGCTCTACGCTCAAGAAGCACGGGAATATAGTCTATGGACATTGACTATTATACTATCTTGTGCGTCTCTGTTGCGAGCTATCCGGAAAACTAAGGATAGTACAAAAGTAACAAGCTACCTCTGGTCATGGGTAATCTATGCTATCACCTTGGCACTTAGTCTTTACACGTTTCTATTTTCTATATTTGTGGCTATTGGACATGGAATTTATGTGTTTATAATAGAACGGTTTCGCTTTAAGAAAACTCTTATTGCTTATTTGATATCATCTGGTGCCGGGTTTCTAGCCTTTTCCCCTTGGTTAGTTGTGGTGGTTAGTAACTTAGCTATCATTCAGCATAAAACCCATTGGACAACTATTCAAGTTCCTTTATCATTTTTGGTTAAAATCTGGGGGATAAACCTTAGTTTGATATTTTTTGATATTGGAATACCACTGGAGCATCCATTTAACTATATAATCCCACCAATTTTAGTGAGTTTTGTGGGATATGCCATTTATTTTATCTGTCGTTATACTACCCAGCGAGTTTGGTTACTGGTTTTAACATTAATCGTTATTACTGGATTAGGCTTAATCTTACCAGACTTAATTTGGGGAGGAAGACGTTCAGTAAGTAGTCGGTATTTTATACCTTGTTATATCGGAGTGCAGCTGGCTGTTGCTTATGTAATTAGTATGTATATAACTGGGTATCTATCAAGGGCTACTTTAATAAAGGCTAATTTAAGAACACAGAAGGTCTGGAAAGGAATAGTAGCTGTGCTGCTTACAGGGGGAGTTATCTCTTGTGCTATTAGTTCCCAAACAGAAATCTGGTGGAACAAGCAAGTTGGGGCTAACAATCCTACTATCGCTAGGATAATTAATAAAGCTGAGCGACCTCTGGTAGTTAGCAATGTTTCTTCCGTGAATCCTGGGGATGTGATTTCTCTTAGTTATTTATTAAATCCTCAGGTAAAACTTCAGTTAGTCATTCCCCCTACTATTCCCGATATTCCTCAAGGGTTTAGTGATGTGTTTCTATTTTATCCATCTGATCATTTGCAACAA
Organism: Moorena sp. SIO1F2; assembly: GCF_010672755.1. Classification (NCBI taxonomy): domain Bacteria; kingdom Bacillati; phylum Cyanobacteriota; class Cyanophyceae; order Coleofasciculales; family Coleofasciculaceae; genus Moorena; species Moorena sp. SIO1F2. Next base: position 9,146 of record NZ_JAAHFV010000016.1, on the reverse strand, counting down.
GGACTTGAGCAAAAGTATAGTACTAAGATAGAGTGGTTTGATGAGTCGAGTGTCAAGCCCCTCGGTAAGTTAAGGCTTTAAGTATAGCGGTTTTAAATTAGGTGAGATACAAATCTTTCTTTGGGTTTACGGGAACAGCGGATCTGGGAATCGGGAATCGGGAATCGGGAATCGGGAATCGGGAATCGGGAATCGGGAATCGGTAAGATAGAAAAAATCCTGTGTAACTCATTAGGATAGAAACCGCTATCTTATAATTTAAGCAGTTAATAATTGGGTAAGCTATCAGCTATCAGCTATCAGCTATCAGCTTATGGATCGCGATCGCTACCCGGTGATTCAGAGCGCGAGCGATTTTTTGCAACATCGAAAGGGACTGTCCTTCATAATCAGCATCTTCCAGTCGTGCAATCACAGGCTGCTTTGTACCTAAAAGTTCTGCAAGCTGTTTCTGGGTTAACCCCGCTTTTGTTCTGGCTTCATAAATCAACTGTGCCACCTCTGCATTAATAGAAGCTTCTGCTATCATTTCCTCCATCTCGGGGTCAGTACGAGTCTTCTTGTTAAGAATTTTAATCGCATCAGAAGTCTTAGTCATCTTCTTCCTCCTCTACATAGGTATGAACATCTGGGTTTTGTTCAAATAAACGCTTTCTCAAGATTACCCGTTCAATATCAATTTACTCAATCACTACAGGTAAGATTGTTGTAGCTAATTGATCTGAGCACCTAGCACTCACCACTATGAAAAGACGCTTTAGAGATCCAGTAATTTTAGGGCTAATTTGGCTAGGGAGTGGGTTTTGCGATCGCATTTGGTTTGCCCTAGATCACTCTGTCCCAGCTTGGGACCAGGCGGATTATTTGACCGGTTCGTTGAATTACTGGCAGGCGTTGCAGCATCCTGAGTGGTTCTCTGGAGAGTGGTGGAGCAGTTTTTGGGCAATTTCCTCAAAAGTCCCGCCATTGACTTATATTATTGCCGCAATGGTTCAGCAGCTGTTTGGAACCGGACCAGAGCTAGCTACGATAGCGCTAGTTTTATGCAGTGGAGTGCTAATTGCTTCAGTTTATGGATTAGGGCTGGTATTATTTAACCGCCGGGTAGGGTTATGGGCTGCTGGTTTAGTCATGTTGTTACCAGGACTATATCGCTACCGTTTAGAATTTTTGCTGGATTATCCATTAACCACAGTAGTCAGTTTGTGTTTTTGGTCTCTGACAGTGTGGTGGAGTTTGGGAACTGCAAAGACACCCTTATCGCAAACAAAAGTAAGACAAGGATGGTTGTGGGGGTTGGGGTTTGGGGTTTGTTTAGGATTAGCATTGCTAGTTAAGCAAACCGCCATATTTTTTCTATTCGTGCCAATCGCTTGGGCTGGGGTGAGGGTTCTGTGGCAGAGGCAATGGCAAAGGTTAGCTCAGTTAATCAGCGGTTTGCTGGTATCAGTTTTGCTATTTGGTCCATGGTACCGGATTAATTGGTTGTTGATATTGACCTCTGGGAAGCGAGCAACCATTGATTCCGCGATCGCAGAAGGAGACCCAGCCCTCAATACCCTTGATGCTTGGGTTTACTACTGGAAAATCTTACCTTACCTGATCTCTTGGCCGCTGTTGTTAATACCGATAGTAGGACTATTAATTTATGGGCTCAAGTATGGGCTCAAGCAATCCGCGATCGCAAAATCGAACAATCTGCCATCCCCCCATCCCCCCATCTGGTCACTAACCTGGCTAGGAGTCTTCATAGTGGGTGGTTATCTATTGTGTTCATTGAATATTAATAAAGATGCTCGCTATATCTTGCCATTAGTTCCAGTGCTATCACTGTTTCTGGCTTATGGCTTAACCTGCTGGACTAATCGTTGGGGTAAACCCATGCGTTGGAGCACGGTAGGGCTAGCAACTGTACTGATGATGTTGAATCTATTTCCATTAGGAGGTAGAGGATTGACTCAATTACTTAGTCCCCGTGTACAACATTTTCCCTACTTAGGACAGCCATGGCCTCATCCGAAGGTAATTGCGGAAATCATCAAGACTCAACCTTACTTGCGCTCTAACTTAGGAGTATTACCGTCAACCCCAGACATTAACCAACATAACTTCAATTACTATGGTGCATTAGCCAATTTCCAAGTATACGGGCGTCAAGTGGGAACCCAAGCCAAACAAGTGAAACAGGATATGCGATCGCTTTCTTGGTTCCTCACTAAAACTGGTGCCCAAGGGTCAATCCCAGAATCCCAAGCAGCTATTGTTCAGGCAGTTGAGCAAGGGACAGAATTTGAGCTACACCAGACTTGGGAGTTACCCGATGCTAGCCAACTGAAACTGTATCACAAGCGGCAGCCACCAATAGCCGTAAAACCATTATCGATAAAGCCTGTGGGTGACCAATCATCCATAAAACCCACTAGTTTCAATAGCAATGCTTCCCTGGCCAAAAGGCCACGCTACGCGAACAGCACTACTCTCACTTCAAATTCCAGAGTTAAATTAGACCAAGTCACCGTACCAGAAAAATCTCCTGCTGGAGTACCTGTACCAGTAACTTATCAGTGGACTGGTTCTTGGGAGCAATTACAATCTGGCATCGTTATCCTAACCTGGCAACCGGTAGATTTGTTCGCGAAGCGTGGCCTTTTGGCCAAGGTTGGTAAGTTGAAGGTTAACAAGTTGAAGGTTGTTCGCGTTCGCGCAGCGTCGGCTTTGCCGAAAGCGTGGCCTTTTGGCCAAGGTTCAACCGAAACTAACCTTCAACCTTCAACCGAAACTAACCTACAACCTTCAACCGAAACTAACCTTCAACCTTCAACCGAAACTAACCTTCAACCTTCAACCGAAACTAACCTTCAACCTTCAACCGAAACTAACCTTCAACCTTCAACCGAAACTAACCTTCAACCTTCAACCGATACTAACCTGCAACCTTCCACCCACGGATGGTTACACGACCATGGTATTGCCATGGGAGAACTACACTCTTCCCAATTACCACCTGCCAATGCCGAATTTGAAGTCATTGAACGGATGGCGATGTTTCCCCCAGCAGATATCCCAGCTGGAAGCTACACCTTAAAAGCAACTTACCTCAATCGACAAACTCGCGAAACCTATCCGATACAAGTACCAACGGTTACCTTGACCATCGATCCAGCAGCTACCCCCATAGCTGCACCAGAACTAGATTTAATCACCCAAATGCGGATATTGTCCACTAATTTACCTAAAGGACTCAATGGCCTAGAACCGGTTTTTGAAGAAACTGCCCGCATTAACCAGTACGATCCGATTCAGGACTACTTAGAGCAAGCAGATTTAGCCTTAAGCTATCGGCTGGAATTGGAACCGAATAACCTAGACTTGGCCTATGCTCTGGCCTTGAGTAGGGTATTGCAGCAAGATGTAGAAGGTGCGATCGCAGCATTAAAGCGAGTCACCCAACTTGACCCCCAAAATCCCTATGCTCACGCTTATCTTGCCTTCGTCTATCTCTATGATTGGGATGGAAAAAATGGGGAAAATGCCCTGAAACCTGCCCTTACAATCAACCCGACTATTCCCGAACTACAAGCCCTATCTGGTATAGCTGCCTTGATGCAAGGTAATGTGTTCAAAGCTTGGAGTGTTATTCAGGGATTAGAACTTTAAAGCGATGGCCTTTTGGCCTTTTGGCCACGCTACGCGAACGGCCACGCTACGCGATCGCTAATATTATTTCATTGTGAATAAATTGTGAATTAATCTCTCAAGAAGACTAAGTTTTTTAGTCTTCGCGTTCTTTGGGTCTTTGCGGTTACTCATATAGCGCTACGCGCAAGTCCGCAAGGTTCGAAGTTAGAAGTCAGAAGTAAGCTATGACTAAGTTTGCTGAGTTTAGGAATGTCAAACATCTTAATGGGTAGTGCTATAGCAAGTCTTATACCCATGAGGTACAAATCTCTGGGTTTTAGGGAGCAGGGACTGAGGCCGTGGGCCACGCGGGGCGCGTTCGGAGCAGGGAGCAGCGGATATGGGAAGAGTAACCCACCCCTAACCCCTCCCAGGAGGGGAAGTGAGGGAAGTGGGAAAAAATAATGTGTACCTCATAGCTATGATAAACGCTATATACCAATTCCCGAACGCTTAAGATTTGGTAATAATTTTTTCTATATTTATTTTTATAGTTTCAGTATTTTTATTGAGGTAATTTAATTCAATTGCCTCAATAATTTAAGTAAAGTTTATTTAAACTAGGTTATTTGTTGAATAAACTAACCTGCAACTAAATTTTAATGTGTGAAAACAAACAATCTTATGAAAGCAAACTTTAAAAACAAACAACCTATTAATTTACTCAAACTGACAAAAAACCTATCACTAGCCATCCTAGGGTCTGTTTTGAGTTTCGCCGCGATTGAAGTTGCTAACCCAGCACCCTCTGACGCTTTTGTAATTTTTAACCGGTCTGGTAGCACACTCGGAGGTGGCTCCCGATGGGATGCAGCTCCAAGGACTATCCATGGAAAAGAGCGTTCCCTGGACGGCGGATTGCGATACTCACTACAGGGCGGTTCCTATCAAGCTTACCGAGATTTATTCACCTGGGATATTCTTCCTAGTGTCAACGAGTTTCAAAATGCCATTGAGGCTGCGTTCAACGCCTGGACTGTAGTTGACCCGGTTTCTGGCTTAGGTACCGATTTGTCATTTGTAGCAGATTTAGAGACACCAGTAGTAGGTACCGGTAGAGGAGGCGTTAACCGATATGGTGCCGAGATTGACCTGTTTGCCTCGACAGATGCAACGTTCTGGAATCCTGGACATACCTCACCCCAAGGTGAAGCGTTTTTTTATTACATCAACGATACTGTAACTCTCACCTCCGGAACGGAAAATTACGCAGGCTCAAGCGCCATTATCGGAGCAGATATCACCTTCAACAATAATGCCGGAACAGTATATACCCTCGACTTTTTTAGGCGATTGTTGACCCACGAGATCGGTCATGCCATTGGATTAGGGGATATCGAGGGAGACATCAGTCCTAATAGATTTATCGACGACAACTATGATGGCAGTACTAGCGCCACAGCTCTAGCTACATTGAGCAACCCGATCGCCCAACTAATCGATCCCCTCAATCCAGCTGCTTCACCATTTTCATTGTTTACAGTTCCAGATCAGGATCCTGGTGTTGACACCCCAGGCGTAGATATTCTGATGGAATCCCGGGGACTAGGTATAGCTCCAGGCAACCCAGTCACCAACCTCACCCCATTGGTTAACGATGACTACGCTGGTCGCCAGTTCCTGTATCCAGTGTTCTCTGAGGCTAGCGTTTCCTCTGAGGCTAGTGTTGATGAACCTACTGCTACATTAGGTTTACTAGCCCTTGGTATTATAGGTGCACGTTTGATTACTCAAGGGAAAAAAGCAAGCAACAGAGAGTAGATCAAGTGACCAAAAAGTTGGGTTTCAAGCCCCGTCCTTCGGCAGACGGCTTTTAAAAAATCTGTTAGAATATGCATAGTAGCCTAGCACAGACAGGATTCGTCGGTACTGTCATAACTTCACGAGCGTTTTGCGATGTTAGCACCTGAGGCGCGAAAAACCTCATTAAAAACGTATGGATCCGTGCCAGATACCGAAAACCAGTAAAGCTTGCACATTGAATACTAAAGTACCGTGGGGCACACGGGAACTGAGGAAACTCAACGCTTAGGGAGATAAGCCCACGCTCGGTTAGTTAAATTAGGCTAAATACTTGGTTTTTAAACGGGTATTCGGCTTAAGTATTGCCTTTGACGGATAGCTAATTTTAGCGATGCAGCGCGGTCTTGGGGGTTTCCCCCATGAGCGACTGCATCAAGACAAGGCATGTCGAGGAACTAAGAATCCCCGTCCATAAGCGGGCGGGGAGTGTCAACAGATCAGCTATTTACACGAAATAGACACAGGTAGTGGTGCTGAAATCCTACCTTTTCCCAAAAAATTCTAGACTTCAAGTCTTTCTTTGGGATATAATCAGAAACTGGTGCTTTTAGGCAAAAACCATGAATGCTCAAGAAATCATTCGTTCCATTGAAGCGGAACAACTTAAGGAAAACGTCCCTACCATCTATGTCGGTGACACCGTGCGGGTGGGGGTACGGATTAAAGAAGGTAATAAGGAACGGATTCAACCCTATGAAGGCACTGTGATTGCCATGCGCAATGGTGGCATAAATGAAACGATTACAGTACGCCGGATTTTCCAAGGGATTGGTGTGGAACGGGTTTTTCTACTCCATTCTCCAAAAATTGCTAATATAAAAGTAATCCGTCGAGGCAAGGTGCGTCGAGCCAAGCTATACTACTTACGCGATCGCGTTGGTAAAGCTACTCGCATCAAACAACGCTTTGACCGTAGTTTATAGCCTTTTTTTGGTTTAGCATCAGGTTGGTGTAAATGGCAAAATTAGGGTAAACTTAGAAAAGCGAGAGGCTAGCCACTGTTGACGATTTTATCCAAATATCTTGCAGTATCTACAAAAATATGTTAGACTTTGATTATGAATCTAGTGTCAAAGAAAACATTCTGGTTCCTTGAATTGAAGCCGAAAACCAAAGCTTTAATGATAGTGGTTGCGTTTTCTATTAAACACAGATAATTGCGCCAAGAGCGGAACAAAACCTATCTTGGCCTTGGGAGATACCCCCTGGCTGCTTAAGCAGCTTGCATTAGTGGGCTAAAATCTGCAAAGTAGATTTTGGTAGCTAAAAAGTATCGGTTAACCTCTACTTCTCTAGTCCATCTGCGTCCTTAGTTCAGTTGGTAGAACGCAGGTCTCCAAAACCTGATGTCGGGGGTTCGAGTCCTCCAGGGCGCGCTCAAAATTGGTAGAATACAAAAGTGTTGGATGCCAGGGTTTACCTGAGCAAATCCAGTGGGAGTCCGTAAGTTGAGGGGGCTGAGTAGGATAGTTTGACTCAACTATCAGGACTAGTGGATTGTAGTGGCGGGGGCCCTACCAGCTAGACTATCCCCGATGCAAGGAACAGGAAATTGACATAGGTGCGCTCTTACTTGGCGAATTACATTGGCCACAGGTAGCACCTCCAGTAAAGCCGACTTGTGTCATCTAATCCCTGGCTGGATTGACCAAAAATTTTGGGTTTCAAGCCCCGTCCTAGAAGGACGGCTATTTAGGCGGTTCTGTACTAAGTGTGGTAGTATTAATAGATAAACATACACCCATGAATTAAGGATAGATATTATCTAGAAAATAAATAGACAACGTAAAAAATATGTAAAAGATACATATTGCGTAATTTGGTCTAACGACTTTAACGTCTATGAAAAATTTAGATAGAAAAAAGTATCTATCTCTAAAAAAAGTGAAGGTACGGTGGGGCACACCGGAACCTATATCTTAGATCCAAACGCTTTGGGAGACTTGGCCTCTACTCTTCCTGACTCCGGTCTGGTTAAGCAAGTCGAGTCGTTGAGCGAAGAATCCCCGTTCTTCTAGGACGGGGAGTGTCAATGCGTTGATGGGGGAAAGGAGAAGTTGTGGCAAAGAAAACAAAAGCTGAACCAGAGACTAAAGAAACTGAATCTGGGTTTAACCTAGGTAAGTTCTTCAACGAAACTAAAGAAGAACTCGCTAAAGTCGTTTGGCCTTCTCGGCAACAGTTAATTAGCGAATCAGCAGCGGTATTGTTGATGGTCATTCTGTCTGCCACCATAATTTACTTGGTAGATGGTTTATTTTCCTGGGCATCAGGACAAGTATTTTGATGAGTTTTGCTGCAGACGAATCCCAAGATGTCGATCAACAGGTATCAAAACCTGCAAGTCCACGTTGGTACGCAGTCCAGGTTGCTTCTGGCTGTGAAAAACGGGTTAAGACGAACTTGGAACAGCGCATCCAAACGATGGATGTAGCGGACCGGATTTTGAAAGTCCAGATTCCCCAAACACCTACGGTAAAAATCCGTAAGGATGGTTCTCGGCAACACGGCGAAGAAAAAGTTTTCCCCGGCTATGTGTTAGTCCAGATGGTGATGGATGATGAAGCTTGGCAAGTTGTCAAAAACACACCAAATGTGATTAATTTTGTTGGGGCAGAACAACAACGCCGCTACGGGCGTGGTAGGGGACATGTTAAACCCGTACCCCTCAGCTATGGTGAAGTAGAGCGGATCTTCAAGCAAACCGAAGAGCAAGAGCCGATTGTCAAAGTAGATATGGCAGTAGGGGACAAAATCATGGTGCTATCTGGTCCGTTTAAAGAATTTGAAGGGGAAGTGATTGAAGTTAGCCCCGAAAGGAGCAAACTCAAAGCGTTACTCTCGATCTTTGGGCGGGATACACCAGTAGAATTGGAGTTCAATCAGATTGAAAAAACAAGCTAGACCTTAGATAATGGCTAAAAAAGTTGTTGCATTGATTAAGTTAGCGCTCCCAGCTGGGAAAGCTAACCCAGCTCCCCCCGTCGGACCAGCACTCGGTCAGCACGGGGTAAATATTATGGCATTCTGTAAAGAGTACAATGCCAAAACTGCTGATCAAGCTGGTATGGTGATACCAGTAGAAATTTCAGTGTTTGAGGATCGAAGCTTTACCTTTATCCTCAAAACTCCACCAGCATCTGTACTGATTAAGAAAGCTGCTGGCATTGAGAAAGGTTCAGCACAACCCAACCGCACTAGAGTTGGCAGCCTTACTCGCACCCAGCTGCAAGAAATCGCCCAAACTAAAATGCCTGACCTCAATGCTAATGATATAGAAGCGGCAATGAAAATTGTGGAAGGCACAGCTAGAAACATGGGTGTAGCCATAACCGATTAGAAGGATGAAAGATAATCAAGGATGAAAGATGAATTAAGGCTAGCAACTGTTGACGATTTTCTACAAATATCTTGCAGTATCTACAAAAATATGTTAGAATTTGATTAGGAATCTAGTGTCATTGAAAACATTCTGGTTCCTTGAATTGAAGCCGAAAACCAAAGCTTTAATGATAGTGGTTGCGTTTTCTATTAAACACAGATAATTGCGCCAAGAGCGGAACAAAACCTATCTTGGCCTTGGGAGATACCCCCTGGCTGCTTAAGCAGCTTGCATTAGTGGGCTAAAATCGGCAAAGTAGATTTTGGTAGCTAAAAAGTATCGG
>NZ_JAAHFV010000159.1:0-14260 GCF_010672755.1 Moorena sp. SIO1F2 | reverse complement strand
TGTACTGGTGTATAACAAACGGCTAACCGTTTGTTATACACCAGTACTAGTTTGTTATACACCAGTACTAGTTAACGAGAAACGAGTACTGGTATGTGATAAACGAGTACTAGTTTGCGGTTAATGGGTACTCGTTTGCGGTTAATGGGTACTCGTATGTTAGATATTAATACAGCACTACCCACTTCAGACTTCAGACTTCAGACTTCTGACTTCAGACTTCAGACTTCAGACTTCTTAGGAATGCTATAATTGACGAGGTTCTGCCTCTTGCCTTTCCCTAACGGATAGCAGCAGACAGTTTTGCCAATGGCGGAAGATTGGTAAATCCAGGGTGCTTTAAATAAGTCTATTTTTTGAATAACTATTGTAGAGCAGTGGATGGCAATGGCTGACAATACATCTGATACCCAACTTAACTTTCTCTTAGAGGTACTACAAGCAACTGCAGACAGTAGGGGTGATGCGCAGGTAGTTTACCCATTACTGGCAGAAAATACTGATAAAATTAATCATAAGTTAGCAGAGCAATTGCGGGATTGGGCAACAAGTAAGCTGGCAGAAGCGGAAGCAAATGAAGCAAAATCCCTAGCAGCAGTTATTGGCAATTTCAGCAATCTAATTCGGGAATTCCCCTTGGGTGACAAAGCCAGCACTATAGAAATTGCCATCACTGGCTATGATGTCGTATTAACTGTTTTCACCCGTGAAGCATTTCCTATTCAATGGGCATTGACAAAAAAATATATCGGTAATGCTTACTGTGACCGAATAAAAGGGGAGAAAGCACAGAATATTGAACATGCCATCGCTTGTTTCCAACAGGCTCTTATAGTTACCTTTGAGGCATTTCCTATTGAGTGGGCAAGGACACAATATAATCTCGGTATTGCTTACAATAACCGAATCATAGGTCAGAAGGCACAGAATATAGAAGAAACAATCGCTTGTTACCAACAGGCTCTTACCGTTTATACCTTTGAGGCATTTCCTATTGAGTGGGCAAAGACACAATATAATCTCGGAAATGCTTACCGTGACCGAATCAAAGGGGAAAAAGCACAGAATATAGAACAAGCCATCGCTTGTTTCCAACAGGCTCTTATCATATTAACCTTTGAGGCATTTCCTGATGAGTGGGTAAATACACAAGATAATCTCGGTATTGCTTACTATTCCCGAATCAAAGGTGAGAAAGCACAGAATATAGAAAATGCCATCGCTTGTTCCAAAAAAGCTCTTAGAGTTTTTACCTTTGAGGGTTTTCCTGAAGGTTGGGCAAGGACACAATATAATCTCGGGAATGCTTACCGTAACCGAATCAAAGGTCAGAAATCACAGAATAGTGAAGAAGCCATCGCTTGTTACCAACAGGCTCTAAGAGTTTTTACCTTTGAGGGTTTTCCTGAAGGTTGGGCAAAGACACAAAATAATCTCGGTGCTGCTTACCGTAACCGAATCAAAGGTGAGAAAGCACAGAAGATAGAAGAGGCTATCGCTTGTTACCAACAGGCTCTAAGAGTATTAACCTTTGAGGCTTTTCCTTATGATTGGGCATCGACACAAAATAATCTCGGTATTGCTTACTGTAACCGAATCAAAGGGGAGAAAGCACAGAATATAGAAGAGGCTATCGCTTGTTACCAACAGGCTCTAAGAGTTTATACCTTTGAGGCATTTCCTGATGAGTGGGCACAAACACAAAATAATCTCGGTATTGATTACTGTTGTAACCGAATCAAAGGGGAGAAAGCACAGAATATAGAAGAAGCGATCGCTTGTTACCAACAGGCTCTAAGAGTTTATACCTTTGAGGCATTTCCTTATGAGTGGGCATCGACACAAACTAATATCGGTAATGCTTACTATTCCCGAATCAAAGGTGATAAATCACAGAATATAGAAGAGGCTATCGCTTGTTATCAAGAGGCTCTTAGAGTCAGAACCTTTGAGGGATTTCCTATTGAGTGGGCACAAACACAAAATAATCTCGGTAATGCTTACTCTGACCGAATCAAAGGTGAAAAATCACAGAATAGAGAAGAGGATATCGCTTGTTTACAACAGGCTCTTAGAGTTTTTACCTTTGAAGCATTTCCGATTGAGTGGGCAACGACACAAACTCATCTAGGTGGTGCTTACAGTAACCGAATCGTAGGTCAGAAAGCACAAAACCTAGAAAAAGCCATCGCTTGCTTCCAATTGGCTTTAGAAGTACGCACCCGTGACGCTTTTCCCGAAGAGCATGCTGAGACTTTGTACGGACTAGGGATAGCTTACCAAGACAGTAAGCAGTCTCTGTTAGCTTACACCACCTTTAACTCTGCCATTGCTACCGTAGAATCTTTGCAGGAGGAAATGGTTTATGGAGAGGAAAGCAAGCGCAAACACCGTGAAAAGTGGAACAAACTTTATAGCATAATGGTAGAAGTTTGCGTAGATTTAGATAAAATTACTGAAGCACTTGATTATGCTGAACAAAGCAAAAACCGCTATATAGTTGAAGAGATTATCAGCCGTGAACTGAAAAGCATCTTTCCTGCAAATATTGTCACTCAACTAAAAGAATACAGGGATGAAATAGCCAGAGGTCAAAACCAAATTCAGGATGGCAAAGCTGAAAACCCAACAGCCTTAGCAAAACGTCTTCAAGCATTGCGACAGCAGCATAATCAAGTAAAAAACCACTATTTACCTATTGGTTCTGGCTTTCAGTTTGAGCACTTTCAGAACAAGTTGGATAACCACACTGCCATTGTCGAGTTTTACATTACACGGAATAAGCTGGTCACTTTCGTCTTCACCCGCAATCTAGTTTGGCATTCTCAGTTAAAAGACTTAGGTCAATTGGTAGATTGGGCAAATGGATATTTAAAAGCCTACTCCACTAAAAAATACCATTACCCAAAGCACCTCACTACCCGTCTACATTCCCTGGCGCAAATTCTGCACATTGATGACATCATTCAGCAGATTCCCCCAGAGTGTGATCGCTTAATTTTAATCCCCCATCAGTATTTACATTTGTTGCCCCTTCATGCTTTACCTATCAACACTCAGCAGGGAGAAGGTAACTCTAAAATTCTGATGGATCGCTTTCCAGCAGGGGTAAGTTACGCCCCTAGCTGTCAACTACTCCAACTTACTCAAACCAGACAACGCCCAGAAGAGTTTCCCCACCTGTTTGCGGTTCAAAACCCCAGTGGTGATTTAGTTTACACTCCTATGGAAGTAGAGGTAATTCAAAGCTATTTCAATCCACCACCAGATACAGAAGTCCTCGTGGAAAACGCTGCTACCAAAGCCGCCATCGATAGCAACCCTCTCAACAGTTACCACTGTTTACATTTTAGCTGTCACGGTTACTTTAATTACCAAGAACCACGTAAATCAGCTCTAATTCTGGCCAATGCCCAACCGACCTCTGCTGAACCCAATCCGGAGCGCTATTTACGGGTAGAAGATGAAAAATATGACCTAGAGAAATGTTTGACTATCGATGATGTCTTTGAGTTAAAATTAGAACAATGTCGCTTGGTCACCCTTTCCGCTTGTGAAACAGGATTAATCGACTTTAATAACATCAGCGATGAATACATTGGATTACCCAGTGGTTTCCTAGTGGCGGGGAGTCCAGCAGTAGTTAGTAGCTTGTGGAAGGTAAACGATTTATCTACAGCGTTGTTGATGATTAAATTTTATCAGAATCTGCGAGAGCAGATACCTTTAGCAGTTGCCCTTAACCAAGCGCAACTCTGGCTGCGGGATAGTACCAAAGCAGAATTAGAGGATTACATTAATAATTTGCCTTTGAATCTTGTTGATCAATACGTAATTAAGGCTAAATTTCACAATTTTAATTCTAGCGATAAACCCTTTGAGGCACCATTTCATTGGGCGGCATTCTTTGCGATTGGTAAATAGGAGTTAAGACTATGGCATTAGAAAATCAATTTTTATATGCTTTAAAAGAACTAATGGACACCGAACCTGAGTTGTTTAAAGACTCAGAACGAACGGAAATAGAAGGATTAATTACTTCATTCCGAAATGATACTAAAAAGCTAGCCGATGCGATCACTCGCTGGTGTGCTTCTCACTCAGACATTAATAATGCTTTGATGGCTTTAATGGCTAGGAAACCAAGTCATGAAAGGCCAGCTGGAGGCAAATTACCCACTCCTGAAACTAAAGCTGAACATGAAAAGAACTTGATAGAAGAACTAAGCAACGCTACCCGTCAGAGTACTCCCCTAGAAACCGAAAAACCCAAAAATCCCAAAGGCTGATGACTGATACCGCCTTGCGACTCAAAAACCCCAGCGTCACCCTTTATGCCTTCCATCTCTGCCAAGACTTAAGCCAAGAACTGGAACAGTTGCGACCGGATGCGGATCAGTTGTGGCAACACTGTGCTAACCTCAGCGAACCCCTAGGTATCCCAGAGCTGAAATCCTTACCTGAAAAAATACCATCCCCTCTAAGCCAAACAGGGAATACTACCTTAACCTACACTGCACCACTGCAACTACCAGGCTCTCCCCTAACCGTCCAGGTCTATCCCGTTAAAATTCATGACACTTATGCCCTTGACCTAACCCTGTCTTGCCAGAATACTACTGTTGCAGCCAGTGAATTTAGTCACTTCAATCCCCAAGGGTGCCTGCTAGCGAGCAACATTCAAGCTTCCTTGGGACAAACCTTAGTGCTCTATGGGGAACCAGTGGGCACTCCCGAAGAGGATAGAACGTTAGCTGATGCCTGTGTGGATGGTTTTTTCCAGGGAACCGACCAAAAACCCGAGTTTATGGCATCTGGGCAATTATTTGGTAGCCCAATTTTTGCCTATGACAACGGTAAAGAGAAACCAACGGAGCAATGTCACCTTCTGGTCTGGTTAAACCGTAACCCAGAAACCTTAAGCCTGGTTGAAAAGACGTCTTTGTCATTTTTCCATCTGTTGTGCTGTCGCAGTAAAATCCTGTTTGCTTATCATGAAGCCCGTTGGTGTTATCGCCAAACTAGAGCACTCTATAGCCAACTGGAACAAGAGGTTACAGATTTCAAGGAATTGGCAACGCAGCGAGACACACGGCTAGAGCAACTGAAGCAGAAACTGACCGACATGCCATCCAAGACCGTTGACTATGCTGGTTATCTGCGAGACATGAAGGATCACAAAAATGCGATCGCTACCAATGACCACAACTATGACTACTGGCTAAACAAAATCCGTGAACATAGTCTCGAAGACGATAGTATCAAGTTTTTGGAAAACTTCCTCAACCAAAGAACTAAACGGTTTCGAAAACAGATTGAAACCGACCTGAATTATCTCAAACCCGGTCAGCAACTATTTGACCAGATGCTTGGTAGTATCCGAGGCATTGTGGACATTGAGCAGGCAGAATGCGATCGCGCTTTGGAAAAAGCCCTCAGAGATAAGGAGAAGGCTGATCAAGCGCGAGAAAAACAATTAGAACGTTGGATTGCCCTGGTCGGTACTGGTTTAGCGGTCAGTGGTATTTCGTCCCAAACCGATGCTAAACCGGTAGAGTCTGTTATCGACCCGAAAGAATCCTTAGATTGCCCCAGCGCTGGTGTTACACCTTGCTTGACTTACAGTGTCGTGTTTGTGCTATTTCATGTTGGAGTTGGTTTTATCGCTGCTTTAATTCTAAATGGAATTATCAATCTGGTATCAAAATTAGTACTAAAGGGAACAGGGAGTAGGGAGTAGGGAGTAGGGAGTAGGGAAGAGGGAAAAAATCCTGTGTACCTCATAAGTATGATAACCGCTATAATTCAGTTGTGATCAGAAGAATTCAGCCAGGTTAGTAGGAGGAGACAGAACGATTCGTGGATTCTTTGGCCAATTTATCTGAAAAATTCCTGGAAAATCAATCAATTATTATGACTTCTGATATCATGTCGGGATAATTACCCTTAATTGTAGTGCGTACGCTAACCAAAAACAAGTTTTTACATGGCGGAGGAGTTGCATTGAACTGTCGCGACAAGCTAAAATGAATGGCAACACTGTACACCCTTCAATGCACGAGTAAGCTATAATTTATTCATAGCAATAGGTTCAGCCGTTTTCCAAGTCAGTCTGTACCCAGTAATACTATTGTTATACAACCCTCAAAGCTAGAATTGGCAGTACTTTCGGACTTCTTTAGTACATGTGTACGGGGGAACTTCAGTCAATAGTTGTTGATAGTTTATAGTTTTTGGTCTGCTCAAGGCACCTAGTAATTTATAGGTGCCTTTTTGTTAACAGTGCGGCTCCCGGCCACACCCCACACCCAGTAATATCAAGTCTGGTTGAATACCGATAATTATAGCAGTCGCCAGGGCAGGCGCGGACATGACAAAAGTCTCAAACCTAAGAGGTTGTCTGAGAAGTCTCATTTGCTACATCCAAGCCCCCTAAATCCCCCAATTTTGGGGGACTTTTACCAGCAAATTGATTCTTGTTCCCCCCAGAATTGGGGGGCTAGGGGGGCAAAATTCAATATCAAAAAACTTTTCAGATATCCTCTAAGTAAGCGCAAGAGTTTGACTTCTGACTTCTGACTTCTGACTTCTGCTATATTAAGGAGAGGGTGGGAGGTGTGGGGAGATGGGGAGATAGGGAGATAGGGAGATAGGGAGATAGGGAGATAGGGAGATTTTTATTAAGGGTAATTATCCTGAGCTGCTTGTCATCCCTGAAAGAGGCTACTTGATGTGCGTTCAATAAAAGAGTTAGACATTAGTTTAATTTGAGTTACGGAAACCTGACAGCTGAATGCTGACAGCTGAATGCTGAATGCTAACAGGATAATTCTAATGTGTCTTAACCTTTGAGTGTAAGATAACGTTTAAACAATTGACAAAAGCGTGCCCATAGCCCATAAGCTGATAGCTGATTGCATATCAAGTAGCACCTCAAGTAGCGCATATGCTTACCAACTAGCTTATAACTTGATATAAGTAGATAATTACAAACAAGAAGGCAACAAGGTATGGAACAGAAAGCAACTGCTTCTACTAAACTAGTCACCGGTAACTTTGTGGTGATCCAGGGAGATATCAATCGCAGAATTGGCGATGGTGGTGCTAGCCTCTGGAAAAAGACTTTCAACACAGAGGGACGCTACAAGGGCGGCGCTGCCATCCTGATGTTGATGGTTAAGGGATTGACAGCAACCGACAGTGATGCAGAGGTCAAAATCAATGATAAAAGTGTCGGTAAGATCTACTCCTACCAGGGAGCTAATCCCAATCATTGGTTTACCCAAATCATTAACATTGGTGCTGGAATCCTGAAGGATGGGGATAATGAGCTGGAGGTTGAGGCCGTAGATTTGCCAAACCCCTCTGCTGGCGACCTCTATAACGATTTTTACATACGGGATGTGGTTTGCTTCTTCCAGCGGGAAGATTAGGAAATATCTATAGCGGAAGTATAGTTTAGGACATAGTTTTTGGTTTAAAGGGAACAGGGAATCGGGAATCGGGAATCGGGAATCGGGAATCGGGAATCGGGAATCGGGAATCGGGAATCGGGAATCGGGAATAGGAAACAGCGGATCTGGGAGCAGAAATTATGTTTTAAGCTTTACTTCGACTGCTATAGTTTCAGTTTCTATTTTTAAGGGGGTAGGTAAACTACCTGATCAGGGTAGTTTACCTACCCCCGCCCGACTCCCAACTCCCGACTCCCGACTACCGACTCCCGACTCCCGACTCCCTATTCCCTATTCCTCTACTCGCTCACCAGTCAAGCTAAAGGCACGAGCTTCGGTAATTTTAACTAGAACTAGCTCCCCTTTCAGGTGATTAATATCCCCAGTGAAGAACGTGAGACGATTTCCTTTGGTTCTGCCCATCACTTGAGTCTTGTCTTTGGGATTTTGGTCTTCTACCAACACTTCCTCAATCCGTCCCAGATAACGTTGCGATCGCTCAGCTGCTTTTACCGCAACTAGGTGGTTAAGACGTTGAAGGCGATCGCATTTGACCTGCTCAGGGAGTTGATTTTCCCACAATGCGGCTGGTGTGCCAGGACGAGGAGAATAGGCAGCGGTATTGAGCTGGTCAAAGCCAATATCATCTACTAGTTTTAGGGTATTCTCAAATTGTGCTTCCGTTTCCCCAGGAAAGCCCACAATCGCATCGGCACTAATGGACGCATCGGGCATATAGTCCCGAATGGTATTAATAATACGGCGATATTTCTGGTGGGTATAGCCCCGTGCCATAGCTTTGAGAATATCGTTATCCCCAGATTGGAAGGGAATGTGGAAATGTTCGCACACTTCCGGCAACTCGTGACAAGCGCGGATTAGCCGTTCTGTAAAGTAGCGTGGGTGACTAGTAGCAAAACGGAGCCGCTCAATCCCTGGGACATTGGAAACATAATACAGTAAATCTGTCAAGGTGTGCTGATGCCGCCCCGATTCAGTCACTCCTGGTAAGTCACGTCCGTAAGCATCAATATTTTGTCCCAACAGGGTGACTTCCTTATACCCTTGCCGTCCTAACTCCTCCATTTCTGCCCGAATTGCTTCTGGGGTACGGGATTGCTCTAAACCTCGGACATTGGGGACTACACAGTAGGTGCAGCGTTCGTTACACCCATAAATTATATTTACCCAGGCGCTAATGCTGCTGTCCCGTCTTGGTTTAGTAATGTCTTCAACAATATGAATTGGTTCTGTAGCAACTAGCTGGTTGCCATCAAATACCTGGTCTAGCAAATCCCCCAAACGATTGGCGTGTTGCGGTCCCATGACTAAATCAACTTCTGGAACTCGCCGCAGCAGTGCTTCTCCCTCCTGTTGTGCCACACAACCCGCTACTACCAGGGTCAGGTCTGGTTGTTGGTGTTTGCGCTTTGCCTGTCTTCCTAGGTAGGAATAAACCTTTTGCTCAGCATTATCTCGAATCGTGCAGGTGTTGTAGAGAATTAAGTCAGCCTCGTTGGGATTTTCTGACCACTGGAAGCCCATATCCTCCAGGATGCCAGCCATCCGCTCGGAGTCGGCTTTGTTCATCTGGCAGCCAAAGGTGGTGATATGGTAGCGGCGGGGAAATGAGGTCATCTTACGTTAAACAGCTAAGGATTGGATCAGGGGATCTCCTCTAATTATAAATTTTCAAACCTACTCCTTTTTCTGATCCCTATGGCAAAGGTGAATTTATCTATAGAATTTCTCAAAGGCAGCAGGGAGTAGGGCGTAGGGAGCAGGGAGCTTCGGAGTAGGGCGTAGGGAACAAATCCTGTGTATTTCATTACTCTGATAAACGCTATATTAACCAGATTTTTTTATGCTTACTTTACCTGGTTTAACTATTTAATAGTATCCGTAAATACACGGATTTTAACTTTTAAACTATTTCAAATATACCTAAATTTATCGTTTTAATTTTTATAAAAATAAGTTAATCAATTATTTGTTTTAGCAAAAAAACGTTGATTTTATCTTATAAACAATCCTTTTCTATTTATTGACTTTTTTTGCTGATTTTGCTGGGAAAGTTTTGAAGTAATGAGTATAAACTTTGAGCAAGGTCACCACAATGGGTTTTAAAAGCTATATCTTGTTATCTACTCTACTAGTTACTGTTGGTATTAATTTTTACCTAGGTGAGTCTAGTTTTCGAAAGGGATACCAGTCTGATTCTGTTGAACAGCAATTACTAGCTTTAGAGGAGGAAAGTTGTCCTCCAGGAACCGGACGACGAGATACTTCTGATTGTTTAAATTGAAATCCTTTATCCTTAAAAAAATGGCTATATACTGCATTAATTAATAGCTACAGTTCAGGTTAATTTATCAGGTAAATTAAAAATATTACTACCTGGATTTCCACTGACCATGAAAGCTGAAGGGGATAACCTTTGGTAATCCCAGACGACATATAGGTTCTTGATTTAGGGTGTTTCTACTAAATACCATCACTTCACTGGTATCAGAATTTCCGTCATACACAACTGTTAATATCCAACCCTGGTCATGATTCAGGCTATCCGGTGCATAGACTGGTTCCGAGGGATAGCGATTTTCCCCTAAATCAGCCACAATCAAGGTGCCAGTTTTGTGGTCAAAACATCCAATTGCACCATGCAATTCTTTACTAATATCGACGACTTCGCGATGTAGTGATAGATAAGTATGAGATGAGAATTGTCCTACTCGCTGTTGCGGCACCACAGGAAATTCACAGCTTCTATCGAACAACTGTTGTAACTGCACTACCTGACCAGTGTCAGGATTGAGTCGGGCTTGCCACAGGGTTCCTTTCGCTTTGGTTTTAGTTTGACCAGTGGGAACTTCTTTCAAATACTGATTGGTCTGAAAGTCACCATAACGGACAAAATCAATCACGATCAAGCCATCTTTCTCCACATAGCCATTGCTGAAGTGCCACTGATACCAGGGTTCAGCTTCACCGCGACTGACTACACTAAGGCTGTCACGGTCTACAATAATAATTTGGGTTGACTTATTTGGATGCCACTCCATAGCATCACCATAGCTGCACCAACCTAGAGCTACTTTTAGGAAATTCACTCGCACTGGGGGTACAAAAAATACTAGATACTGCCCTGCGAGGACAAAATCATGGATGAAGGGGAAACCCTCTAGCTGTACTGACCCTTGTTGGATAATTTTGCCAGTGGAGTTGCTCTTGTAAATGTTGAGTCTGCTATTAAGTTCAGGGGTCAGTCCAAAGTTGAAAATCTCTCCAGTTTTGGGATCAATCTTGGGATGGGCAGAAAAGCTTGCTCCTTTGCCTAGGCCAGATAAGTCATCAGTGCCTCTGGTTTCTAAGGTGTGCAGGTCTAAGGCATGGGGATGACCACCTTCCCAGAGGGCTAACAATTTATCAGGTAATGGTAGCACTGAGGTATTGGCAGCATTTTTAACTGGCTTACTCCAGCGTTTCCAGATTGGTCCTGGTGTTGTCATGCCATAGTTGGGGTACAGTAATTTGTCAGCAGCTGCTTCTGCTTGATAGCCAGAGGTTTGGACGTAGCGATAAACTCCTGTGGCACCAGCAGGGGTAAAATGTACTGCTAAAATTGCCCCATCACCATCAAACCAATGTCCAACCGTTACACCACCTCGCTCTAACCGTCCAGGACCATTTCTATACAGAGAACCTCGCAACCCTTCTGGGATTTTGCCAGAGATGACCGGGAGGGCAGTAGGCGGAAATTCAGTTGCGGGTTTTGCGATCGCATTCGCCCAGCCTTTTGTAGTAGATGCTTGAGTGATCATTTTTCAAAGGGAATAGGGAACAGGGGTAAGAGTGTGGGGAGATGGGGAGATAGGGAGATGGGGAGATAGGGAGATGGGGAGATGGGGAGATAGGAAACATTTTTATAGTGAGGTGGAATGGGCATCTTGGTGGAACTGGCATCTTGCCAGTTTCATGGTTATTTGCGGGCGGGCAGGATGCCCACTCTACTTGATAGTGAGGTGGAATGGGCATCTTGGTGGAATGGGCATCTTGCCAGTTTCATGCTTATTGTCGGGCGGGCAGGATGCCCACTCTACTCCTATTCAAAAGAAGATTCAGCAACGCCGTAAATTTTAGTCTTACCCCGACTGCCGATTCCCGATTCCCGATTCCCGATTCCCGATTCCCGACTCCCGATTCCCTATAGTTATTACCCAGCTACTGCTGTCGCTTCTGGTTTCTCGGCAGACTCCTGATCTTTGCGTTGGATCAGTTCAATCTTGTATCCACTCGGGTCTTCCACAAAAGCAATCACTGTTGAACCGTGCTTCATCGGTCCTGGCTCCCGCACTACCTTACCACCAAGAGATTTAATTTGGTTGCAGGTTTGGTAGATATCGTCTACACCAAGGGCAATATGACCGAAAGCATCCCCGATGTTGTACTGATCAACCCCCCAGTTATAGGTTAGTTCAATAACTGTGTTGTCAGATTCATCCCCGTAGCCTACAAATGCTAAGGTAAATTTTCCCCCTGGAAAGTCCTTCTGACGGAGCAGCTTCATGCCTAGGACATCGCAGTAAAACTTGATCGATTCCTCAAGATTGCCGACTCGCAGCATTGTGTGTAGCATTCGCATTAGCTTAGTGTCTCCTGTTGAATCAGCCAATTCCGTTCTATTGTATAGCAGTTGTTAGAGGGAGCAGGGAGTAGGGAGTAGGGAGTAGGGAGTAGGGAGTAGGGAGTAGGGAGTAGGGAGTAGGGAGTAGGGAGTAGGGAATCGGGAATCGGGAAGAAATCCTGTTTACCTGATGAGTATCAGAATTGCTATAGCATTTTGCTTTGATATCTCAAATATAATTGAGAACCCAGCGCTATCCCTCGAATTCTGATCAAGGTCGGGTTTGGAGGTCTCTCTACTAGACCTGGCAGAGTTTACTAGCTTCTTGTGTCTAGAATAGAGTTGATTATTCTACAGTTCATTTAGCGATCGCATTTTCCCACTCCCGATTCCCGATTCCCGATTCCCGATTCCCGATTCCCTACTCCCTTAAACCAACTAACCTTGGCCTTTGGCCACGCTACGCGAACAACCTTAAACCAACTAACCTTCAACCCGATTCAACCTTAAGATGGTCACTTGGGATCCCTATCTAGCATCAATCCGTCAAGAGTACGCCCAATGGTGGCACGTTTATACCCTGACCGATGTCGAAGACCGCAAGGGCAAGGAGCAGCAAGCAACCCCTGGGCTGTTTAACTTTGACCTGATGGTGCAAACCATCAAGTCCGAGCAGCCACAAATAGACGAAAATCGGGAAGAAACTGAGCGGTTGCCTGTGCTGGCAGGATTGCGGAAGTATGCTGCGGAGCATGTTTTACTGGTAGGACGTCCGGGGTCCGGTAAATCCACAGCCTTAGTGCGATTGTTGGGGGATGAAGGGATACAAGACAAAATTCCAGTACTGGTGGAACTGCGATATTACCAGACATCCGTGTTGGAGTTAGTGAAGCATTTCCTAGAAAGCCATCTTGGTCAACCGCTGGACTCGAAGGAGATCGAAAAACTACTGTTTGATCGACAATTATTGCTACTGATCGATGGCGTAAACGAGCTACCGTCAGAAGCAGCACGCCTGGATTTGACTAAGTTTCGGCAGAAATACCAGAAGACTACTCCCATGATTTTCACCACTAGGGATTTAGGAGTTGGTGGTGACTTAGGGATTGAAAAGAAGTTGGAAATGCAACCCTTGAGTGCAGCCCAAATGTCGGAGTTTGTCCGAAAGTATTTGCCACAACAGGGGGAGCAAATGCTTAACCAATTGGGCAATCGCTTACGGGAGCTTGGGGAAACTCCTCTACTATTGATGATGTTATGTTCCCTATTTCAAAATAAGGGAGAGATACCGTCCAATCTGGGGTTAGTGTTTCGCTCATTTACCCAGTTCTATTCGGAAAAAATCAAGCAAGATGTTAACGTTTCCGAGGAATCAAGAGAATTTTGGCCAGACCTGCTGCAACAGTTAGGGTTTGTGATGACAACAGGGGATAATCCCAAAGAGATTACCGTTGCTATTCCCAAAACAAAAGCCCAGGAAATTTTAACTGACTATCTACGTCATAATAATTTTACCGATCCTGATGTTCGCGCTAGGACGTGGCTAAAGGACTTACTCAACTATCACTTGATTCAACAATCAGGAGATTTGATTGAGTTTCGACACCAACTGATCCAAGAATACTATACAGCAGAATATTTATTGAAGCAATTACCACGTCTTAGTGATCAGGAGTTGCAACAGAACTATCTCAATTATTTGAAGTGGACAGAATCTCTGGTTTTGATGCTGCAATTGGTAGATAATGAAGCCGAAGCCCAGCGGGTGGTAAGGTTAGGATTAGCAGTGGATTGGCAACTGGGAGCGAGATTAGCAGGAGCAGTAAAACCAGAGTTTCAGGAGCAGACTGTTGGGTTGGTGGCTCAGTTAGAGATTCCGAAGTTACTTAAGGTTGAGCTGTTGGGAATAACTGAATCAGATAGAGCGATACCTGAGCTAAGTAAATACCTGGATGATGACGACTATGATGTGCGTATTATTGCGGCAGATGCTCTGAGAAAAATTGGCACAGAAGCCACCATCGACCCCTTAATTAAATTACTGGATCATGACCACTATGATGTACGTAGGAGTGCGGCATATGCTTTGGGAGAAATCGGGACAGAAACCACCATAGACCCCTTAATTAAATTGCTGGATGATGACGACTCTGATATGCGTAGAAGTGCGGCATCTGCTCTA
>NZ_JAAHFV010000158.1:11080-14303 GCF_010672755.1 Moorena sp. SIO1F2 | reverse complement strand
TTGTGACTGAGCAATGCCTCTAGTTTAGCCTTACCAATAAATTATCCACTATAATAGGTATCATCCTATAGGTAGAGGAATAATTCCCTTTAACCCCTACAGGTGATCTAAGTTTATGTATTGAGCAGATTAAGCACGGATTTGGGCAAGCCTGTATTTGTTTATACCATTTTCAGCCCATTTCTTCTTCTATATATCTCTTGATTTCCGGGGCTAATTTCCTGAGATTACGTTGAAAGAAGTTATTCAGGGATGAAATTTTAATTTCTAAAGAGTCCGATATCTCTTGCCATTTTTTTCCGTTTAGGTACGCTAACCCTATGACTTGCAAGGTAGCTGAAGGATGGTTTTTGATATGTTTCTGCAAGAGCTTTTCCGGGTCTTCTTTAAAATAGAGTCTGACCTGGTCATACAACGTCAGTTCTGTTTGCGGTTGTGGCACAGTCTCTAGGGGTATCGATTCCCCACTGAGCTCAGACAAGTTTGCGGAAAAAGGCAGAGAGGCTTTAGCCATCTCAAACACTAATGAATCTCCTTTTGTCCGGTCTTTGGCGATTAACTGGGACAACAACAATAATACTATCAGAATTTTAGTAACGTTACTGATCTGGGTCTTGTCTGTAATTAAGCCTTTGATGCTCAGTGTTATCCAAACAATCACATGCTCTAGTTTGGTACCTTTAATCAGAGCACTCAACTGATATTTGATTCTGACAATTTTGCCAGATTGAGCTTGGATAAATGGGTCATTGAGGTCTTGTTGGGCTTTTTGTAACATCTTATCAAAGCGATAATTGACCCAGGCTATAAATTTTCCTTTTTCTCGATTGTAGTGATTGAGGTTTTGATAGACATAATACAATGTCCGATTCACAGCATCATCATAGACCTCAGAGGAAAATTGGCCTCGATGGCAAAGCTTGCCAGAAAGCTTAATGGCATTTAGCAATTCCGTTAAGGCATAAAATCGCTCTGGGGTATGAGGTTGGTGCCGTTGTGCTTCTAGGGCTAGCTGCTGAAGGCGACCCTCGTCGAGTACCTTCTTAAAAAGACTATCCCGCCAAGACCCCCACTCCTGATCAGAAGTCATTTGTAGATATGGGTGTAGATATGGGCTATCAATATCCTCCTCGATTTCATGGTTGAGCTGCTGCTGTACGGTCTGATAGATCTCTAGATAGATGCCAGATAGAGGGTGACCTGGCCGTGGGCGACAAACTTTACGGGTACGCAAAATTTGCTCAACCACTTCTGCCAAAGTCTGGTTCCGCTGTTGATTGTCCCGAGGATAGTGTTGTAGTTTCAGCACCAGCTGTTGAATTTGCTTGTTCATGACCACCGATTAAGAATGCTTGTGTAATTAGCTATCAGGGTAATTTCCAAGTTTTCTGCAATTCGTTACAAAACTTTATATTTGCAATTCGTTACAAAACTTTATATAAAACTGTAGAAAAATTGGATTTTCGGAGTGATTAACATAGTAGACATCTCCAAAAAATAAAAAAACTATATTTGCTTTATGTTATAATGAAAGTTAATTACAATATTTTTTTTTAAAATGATTCCAATTGTCAGCTATATTAAACGTAATCCAAGGTCAACAAAGAGATTGATAGGATTAAGTTATAAACAACTCGAACAACTCATTAATAAAGGTCAGGAATACCACCCGAAAAAAAAGTCAGAACTGGCTAAATCAGAACGGAGATTAATCAAAGCTGGTGGTGGAATAAAAAGCCTTTTAAATACAGAGGAACAAATCATTCTTACCTTGTATTATTTACACAATCATCCTACCTTTGAAATTTTATGAATTCATTTCAATGTCTGCGAATCTACAGCTAACAATGTTTTTCATTATTGGCTCAATATTTTGAGTGATATCTTACCTAGTAGCTTGCTAGAACAAGTAAAAAAAAATCCAAGTGACGAGAAATGGGTCAAGGAAATTTTAACAGAATTCGAATTAATTGTAGATAGCTGCTGGATAGAGAGAGACCTTCGTCTTCCGAAAAACAAAAAAAGTATTACTCCGGTAAAAAGAAAAGGCACACTTTTAAAAATCAAGTTATTACGACTCCAAATGGTCAAGAAATAGTTGATGTTACCGTAGGACATCAATGACATAATAGTGATATTAATTTATGGCGACAACAGTCAAAAAATTTAGACGAAACTCAAAAGTATAGTGGAGATAAAGCTTACTATGGAGAAGACCGAATAAAAACCCCAAAAAAGAAACCAATAAATAAAGAAATGCCGCCATAAATCAAAGAAGATAATAAGAAAAAATCTCGCGAACGAATCTTTGTGGAACATCTGATTAGGGTCATCAAAATTTTTAGAGTTGCTTCCGATAGATTTCGTCTAAACAGCCAAAATTACCAAAAAGTAATTTTGACAGTTTGCGGATTAGTAAGACTGAGAATAGGGGCTTTAATTATTTAGTTATTTTTCTCAAAAAGTGTAATTCTAATTTAGATATTTACTTAGTATTTTTTGGTGTAAATTAGTTTCAATAAATACTTGCAATCCTCATTTTTTCGTTTAAAAATCAAGCATTTGTTAACTATCGCAAACATCTCAAACCTAGTTATGGACTTGCTTAGCAATTCCTGGAGATGTCTAGTGAGGGCAGTCAAAAAGCCTTGATTCTCTTAATCGCAAAACTGATTATAGGGTTCTGTAAGTCATAAAGCAGAACTAATTCTAGCTAAATTTAAAATTTTACTCTAAACTCTAAGAAGAAAACAATGGTAGTAAAATCCGGCGGTCCTGGCAATGATATATTGATTGGTGGACCTGGCAATGATACCCTCCGAGGTCAAGGGGGAGCAGATACATTAATTAATTGGCGGTAGTGGCAATGATTCCCTGGACTCCGATACTCTGGGAACTGTTGATCGAATTGGTGATCTTTTAGATGGCGGTGCGGGTAACGATACACTTCAGGGAGAAGCCGGAAACGATACTCTACTTGGTGGCAGTGGCAATGATAGCCTCACGGGTGATGATTCCACTGTAGATTTTGGCAATGATAGCCTCAATGGTGGTTCGGGAGCTGACACCACCAATGGTGGTTCTGGTAATGATACCATAATCGACGACGATTTTGTGAATTTCGACATCCACAATGGCGGTCTAGGAATCGATACTATCGATTATTCCAATGTCACATTTGGTTCCGGGGTCACCATCAACCTGGCAACTGAGACCACCTCAG
>NZ_JAAHFV010000158.1:0-11070 GCF_010672755.1 Moorena sp. SIO1F2 | reverse complement strand
ATAATCGACGACGATTTTGTGAATTTCGACATCCACAATGGCGGTCTAGGAATCGATACTATCGATTATTCCAATGTCACATTTGGTTCCGGGGTCACCATCAACCTGGCAACTGAGACCACCTCAGTTTCTGGAGGTAATACCGAAACGATTCGCAGTTTTGAGAACGTCGAGGGCTCTCAGGGGGGTGAGACCATCATCGGTACCAGCGGCGCAAACCGTCTCGATGGTAATGGTGGTAATGACACTATTCAAGGTCAAGGGGGAGCAGATACCTTGATTGGCGGTAGTGGTAATGATTCCCTGGACTCCGATACTCTAGGAACTGTTGATCTAATAGGTGATCTTTTAGATGGCGGTGCGGGCAACGATACACTTCAGGGAGAAGCCGGAAACGACACTCTACTTGGTGGCAGTGGCAATGATAGCCTCACGGGTGATGATTCCACTGTAGATTTTGGCAATGATAGCCTCAATGGTGGTTCTGGCAATGACACCCTCACTGGCGCAGGTGGTAATGATACCCTAGTTGGAGGTTCGGGCTCAGATACCCTGAACGGTACTAACAGTATTCTGGACGGTGCTGGTGAAATTGATATCCTTGACCCTGGTGATGCTCTTGCCAGGGATCTGATTATCCTGGGCACCAGTGGCTCGATCTATTACAATGGTGCTGGTATAGATTACGCTGTCATTGACAATTTCGACAGATTTAGCTTCGCTGGCGAAACTGACTCTGACAAGATCCAGATTTCCGGGTCATTGTCCAATTACACCTTAAGCTCATTCACAGGTACAATATCTGATGTTTCTATTACCAACGGCACTCGAATCAACTTAGGTGGAGAGATCATTGCTTATGTCGATTCTAGTGGTTTACTGACTTCTGCTGACTTTATCTCAGTGCTGTAGGGTGTAGGGGAACGGGTGATTGGAACAATGGAGGAGCTATGCCACGTTGATAGGACGGTTGAATCAGGTTGGAGTAACTCCAAAGTGGCTTTTATTTTCCCCGCGCCCCGCCCCACCCGGTCACCCTAACCCCTGTCTGCTTGTCTTGATGCAGCGCGGTCTTCGGGGAAACCCTCATGACCGCGCTGCATCGCTTTTAGTCTTGTTGTCACCTCCTCTACCTGGTGAGTTTGAGACCTGGTTAGAGGGGTGTTGATACCAAGTTGCATTCATACCTAGCACCCCATCACCAGATCACCCTATCACCTTTTGAGAAATACTAAAACTCATCATCCTCATCTCCCCACTTCCCCTTAGACTCAGCCGCCTTGGGGCTACTCCTAGGCTTGACCTGATAACCCTGCTCTGGCAATAACTCCAACTGCTTACCGGTCTGGCTCCCTTGCGGCTGTTTGCGCCTTCGCGGTTCATTCTTGCTACCACCACCATGGCGACGCCAAGAGGTTCGTTCTTCAGAGGTATCCTCGGCTACTACTTCATACAATAACGCTACCTTCTCCCCATCTTTACCTTTACGCAATACCCGACCCAAGCGCTGGATATACTCCCGAGATGAACCGGTCCCTGACAAGATAATCGCTACTCGCGCATCGGGGACATCGACTCCCTCATTCAATACATGGGATGCCGCTAAACAGCGATACTCTCCTTCCCGAAATCGCTTCAAAATATCATGACGCTCCTTGACTGGGGTTTGATGAGTAATCGCGGGAATTAATAACTCTTGAGAAATGCGATAAAGTGTAGCATTACCATTGGTAAAAATTAACATCTTCTCTGGGTAATGCTGAGCGAGTAAATCTAGCAAAATCCTTAATTTGCCATCGGTACCTAAGGCAATTTCCTTAGCCTCCCGGTGAGCTAACATGGCTCGGCGTCCGCTTTGCGATCGCGCACTTGCCATCACAAACTGCTGCCAACCTTTAATACTGCCGAGATGAATGTTGGACGCTCTCAAAAAATCATTGCGCAACGTCATGCAAGAATTATAGCGATCGCGTTCTTTTTGGGACAGCTTGACCTTAATCTGAATTACCTTATGGTCAGCTAGTGCCAAACCCGCCAATTGATCAGGGCTTTTCCGATAAACCTCTGGTCCTATCAAACCGTTAAGGTCCCAATGACGGCCATCGGAGCGGTCTGGGGTTGCTGTCAGTCCTAACCGATAGGGTGCGATCGCATATTCCGCAATCACCTTATAAAAATCCGTAGGTAAGTGATGACACTCATCAAAAATCACCAAAGCGTACCGATTCCCTAAGGTTTCCGCATGAATAGTGGCACTATCATAGGTGGCGATCAGGATAGGCGTGCGATCGCGAGAACCACCCCCCAACACTCCCACCTCCACATCTGGAAAGGCTGCTTCGAGTTGAGCATACCACTGGTGCATTAAATCTAGGGTTGGTACCACAACTATGGTACTACGAGGAGTGTCTTGCATTGCCAACTGGGCCAGATAAGTCTTACCTGCTCCCGTTGGTAGCACCACTACCCCTTTACGACCGGCTTGCTTCCATGCCAATAGAGCTTCCCGTTGATGGGGATAAGGTTCCATCTCAAAACTAGATACTAGTGGCAGAGGCACAAATTCCCTAGCATCATCAATAAAATCAACCTTTTCTCTGAGTAAGGTTTCTACCAGAGGACGATAATGAATTCCTCTAATCCGAAACTTCTCTACCCGATCATCCCAAGTCGCATACTCCACCCAAGCTTTGCCCCTCGGTGGTGGATGCAAAATCAGAGTTCCCCGGTCAAAGGTTAATCTAGGGGTGCGTGGCATGGATTCAAGGACGTTTCTTTGCTATTGTCGTACCGGTTCCGTTGCCAGGCTTTGGCCTAGCTTCAATGTAAGCATTCAGCCGTCAGCCGTCAGCCGTCAGCTTTCCATCACTGAGATTAAACGAATGCTTACTTGTTTTCTTGATCCCAAGCGCGAGTGGGGGAAACCCCCGCAGGTCGGCGCTGCATCGCTTATTCAAAAGCTGTTCGGTGTAGCTTCCTCATAGCCCATAAGCACATCAAGTAGCACAATCTGTAGCGCATTAGCTGATAGCTGATAGCTGATAGCTGATAGCTTACGCTTCAATAGCTAATAATACCAGACCACTGAACTTTCTTAAGTTGATTACGCCGATAGGAAAAGAAACGCTCTGGTTCAGAGTAAGTGCAGTGGGGTGCGATCGCAATTTGTTCTGAATCAATGCCCAATTGTTCCAACTGTAAGACATTCACTCGCCGCACATCCAAGCGTACTCGTCCGGGTTTCGGGTCATCTAATATCGGGGAGTCGTCTAGCTGCTGCAACACCCCCAGAATGGATTCAGTGGTATCCCCTTGATCAGTAGATACAATACTAGCTCCTACTTCAGCCGCCACCGTTTCTGATACCTGATAGCATTCCCCTGTAATTGCTGGACCGAGAGCAATGCGTAGATTTTCTTTACGGCTACCATTGTTTAGCAATCTTGCGATCGCATTAGGAACAATCCGTTGAGCAGTACCCCGCCAACCCGCATGAATTGCTGCTACCTGTCCCGTTTCCATATCCCCAATCAGTAACGGCGTACAATCTGCTGTACAAACCCACACAGCTTGGTTAGCTTCTTCACTTATAATACCATCAGCCGGTGGTTTATTGGAGTCTGGCTCACCGTTTTGGGTACTTTCAATTTCCCCAGGAGTTAGTACTGTATTGCCGTGAACCTGTTTAACTCGATACACCTGGGCATCAGGCTGGAGTACATCCACCATTTCTTCAGGAGAACGGGGAGAAAATGCTGAGGAAAAGAAGCCGTGATTCCATTGCTTCAATAGGCTACTCGTTAAATAGGGCAAATTATTCCAAGTGTCCCAGTGCCAGGTATGCATTTAAATTGTGTTGACGGTTTACACTTTACAGTTTACAGCTTAGACTTTACACTTTATCCTTTCAGCTGTTGTGGATTTCAATTATATATTATTTAATTATAGCTTTTATTGCATTTATGAGTTACACTTATAAACCTCAAAGTCCCCCTTTTTAAGGGGTATTTAGGGGGATCCCTTTGTACCTCATGGGAAATATAATTGCTATATCAAAAAAATAAAATTCTTTACCCCTGCTCCCTGCTCCCTGCTCCCTGCTCCCTTCCTGTCATAACCTAAAACTTTAACTTAAACCAGCTTACTGTCATAAATCAAGGCAACTTCCAAACTTTAATACTATCATCTCTACTGCCACTGACTAAGGTTTTTCCATCGGGACTAATCGCCAGAGAACTCACCCAGTTTTTATGACCAGTGAGGGTAGTTTTCAACTCCCATGTTTCTAAATCCCAAACCTTAATGGTATTATTGGCACTACCACTAACCAAGGTTTTACCATCCGGGCTAATCGCCAGAGAATGAACATAGTATATATGTCCAGTCAAGGTATTTTTTAATTCACCAATTGTCAAATCCCAAATTTTAATATTACGGTCTAAACTACTACTAAATAATGTTTTGCCATCAGGACTAATGATGAGAGAAACAACGGAATCTCTATGACCAGTCAGGGTCTTTTTTAGATCACCTGTATCCAAATCCCAAATTCTGATCGTATTGCCCCCATTACCACTAACTAAGGTTTTGCCATCAGGACTAATCACCACCGAACTAACCCAATTCGTTTCCCCCCTTAAGGTTTGTTTCAGCTTGCCAGTCGGTAAATCCCAAACTTTGATAGTGTGGTCATAACTTCCACTTACTAACGTTTTTCCATCGGAACTAATTGCAACAGAACTAATAAATCCCTGATGACCAGTAAGATTCTTTTTGAGCTGACCCCTTTTCAAATTCCAAATCTTGATAGTATTGTCATCACCACCACTAGCAATATTTTCTCCATCAGGAGTAATAGCGACAGAATAAACATTACCATCATGGCCATTAAGAGTTCTAACTAACTCACCTTTCGGCAAATTCCAAATTTTGACAGTATGATCATTACTACCACTTACCAAATAGTTACTATCAGGACTAACCGCAATAGAACGCACTGAGTTAGAGTGTCCATTGAGAGTAGTTTTGAGGTAGGTACTGCTTGGTAAACCAGCAATCAAAAAACTTAGATTAGACGGAAATGTTTTATAGCGAAAATATCCATATCCTTGAGTAATTAATCCTATAGATAATAAAGAAACTCCTCCCATCATCACTTGTTTTTTTAACTGGTCATTTTGTCTTAATGACGTTAAAAAATTCAGAAAAGACTCGTTATACTTAGAGGTTGATTGAGAGGGATTAGCAGAGGGCGCAGACTGAAGCTCCAACACCTCCAAGACTTGGTCTACAGATTGATAACGGTGCTGATAGCTTTCTGGGAGCAGCCGATCCATTATCCACCACAATTGTTCACTCACCGGTTGCTTTAAATGCTTTCGCCAACTATTTACCCAGCGATAGCCTTGTTTCTTCCACAAATCCCAAGGATGAACATTAGTAAGCAAATGAAAGCAGGTCGTGCCCAAACTGTATAAATCACTAGCAGCATAGGCTTTACCTCCCTCCATTTGTTCCATAGGCACATAGCCAAAGGAACCGATAGTGGTGCCAGTGATATTAGCCATGACCGTAGCCCTCAATTGCTTGGCTATCCCAAAATCGATTAATACTAGCTCAGTCTTTTTTTCATATCCTTGAGCCGAAGCAGGACGGCGAATGATATTACCTGGTTTAATATCTCGGTGAATCACCTTCTGTTGATGGACAAACTTGAGAATAGTTAGCAATTCAAATAAAACATCCCTAATCTTGTCTTCACTGAACGGTCCTGCTTCTGCCAACTCTTGCTCTAAGGTTTTCCCCTCGATATACTCTTGGAGCAAATATAAGCGCTGATCTTCTTCAAAGTAAGCTAGCAAGGTAGGGATTTGGGGATGTTGTCCCAGCCTTTGCAATTGTTTGGCCTCTTGCTCAAATAATTCTCGTGCCTTCTTGAGTGCCTTCGTTCCCTCAATTTGGGGCGCTAGCTGCTTAATCACACAGTGTTCATCCAATTTGTCCCTATCTTCTGCCAAATAAGTTTTGGAAAAGCCCCCATCTCCGAGGGGTCGAATCGGAAGATAGCGGTTTTTCAGGAGTACTAGTTTGTTACCACAGCTTTGGCAAAACTGGTTATCATCCGGATTAATGGGATTCTGGCAATCGGGATTAAGA
Source organism: Moorena sp. SIO1F2 (assembly GCF_010672755.1). Classification (NCBI taxonomy): domain Bacteria; kingdom Bacillati; phylum Cyanobacteriota; class Cyanophyceae; order Coleofasciculales; family Coleofasciculaceae; genus Moorena; species Moorena sp. SIO1F2. The sequence continues at coordinate 4,914 of NZ_JAAHFV010000158.1, read as the reverse complement.
CAGCAGATCATACTGGCAGGTCATCAGGGAATTTGGGTATGACTAGGCCATTAAGAGGGTAGTTTTTTCCTGTTGATTGTCCTCTTAAGAGGGAGCATGTCACAGTTAAATGACATACGGTAGTAATTACGGTAGAAATTCCCTGGTATCAGGATGGTTTAAGTAGATGCTAGTGGTAGATGCTAGCTCTAGATGCTAGCTCTAGATGCTAACCCTGGCTGTTGGCTAATCAGCTAAAGTAGCGGTCAGCCCTTCTCGCTTTCCGGTCAGATTTGGCTAATTTGATTAAGTGATGGAATTAAGGATTTGAGCTGTTTAGCAATCCTTATGATTAAGGGTGCTGGTTAATTTACTTTCAATAAATGATTTTAGCAGAATTTTAGCAAACGCGATCGCAATCTGGTTAACCCGTTACAGGTTATTGGTTACAGGTTACAGGTGACCCGGTTACAGGTTACAGGTTAGGCGGTTATTAAACCTTGGCCTTTCGGCCACGCTACGCGAACAACCTTGGCCTTTCGGCCACGCTACGCGAACAACCTTGGCCTTTCGGCCACGCTACGCGAACAACTTTCAACCTATTTTTAGGTTACAGGTAACCCGGTTATTAAACCTTGGCCTTTCGGCCACGCTACGCGAACAACCTTCAACACTATTGAAACAACTGGACACGATATCACTTCTTTAAGGGAAGTTGTTATTTGGTCATTTTTATTATATACTAGTATCGGAATAGTTATTTCAAGTCCCCTCAATGAGTAAGCACGTTGGTACTACTGAAGCCGCATCTCTATTAGGTATTTCTTCTCGGCGATTGCGCCAACTCCTAGAGAAGGGTCGGGTTCGGGGTGCCTATAAAAGTGGAAAATTCTGGATTATTCCTCTGTTCAACGATTTGCCACAAATCACCAAAGGTACCCGTGGACCAAAAGGCAAATGGCGTACTACTCGTCCTCCTGCTTTGGCTAAGATTAATGTCAACCGCAATCGCATTGGCTCCAATAACCACAAAAGCCCTGAAGACCGGCTGCCAGTGATTTCAGTAAAACGAAGCGGCAACAATCTATACGGCAATCAGATCGAAATCATTGGTCCGTGTCGGATTGTCTATCAGCCAGATAATCCACTCGATTGTGGAGCTCGTTTATGGATCGAAACCTTCAGTGATGTCCACTTCATCGGTGGCAGTTTCCCTGCTACTAGCTGATACTGTTTAATCCCAGTCAACAGTAATTTTTCAAAAACAACTAGGAACTATACTTTGTCAAGAAAGTCATGGATTCATAGTGGGTACGGCTAACGGCTGATACCTTAATGCTTACCATGATGGTTCATTATGCCTAGGTATAAAATAACGACGCTACCAGATATAGCGCTACGCGCAAGTCAGAAGTTAGAAGTCAGAAGTCAGAAGTAAGCTATGACTATATTTCGGAGTTTAGGAATGTCCTAATCTAAATGCGTAGTGTTATATAATCTGATCTATCATTCTGTTATCCGATCTATTACTTGCGATCTATTATTTCTGAAACTACCATGAGAGCATCTAATCGAATTCCCCTAGTTTTGTTTCTACTGCGCCTCAGTGTTTTTATAGTAATGCTGATGTGGACAATCGATAAATTCGTGCGTCCTGAACATGCAGCTGCGGTCTATGAAAACTTTTACTTTATTAGTGGACTCGGTAACAGCATTTTTATTCTTATTGGCGCTATCCAGCTAGTAATCATCCTAGGATTTTTACTCTTAGTGGAAAAAACGATGGACTTATGGTAGCGTATTAGTATTTCATGGGATATAAACTATCTCATCCTATCAGCAATATCTAAGCCTATTTACTGATACTAATTTGCTATTTTTTGCCGCTTGGCAAATGTTAGCAGCTTGTTTTGCCCTTTATTATCTTAGAGACCTGGATACCTTGTTTGTTATCAATAGACGATAGGTAATCTAAACACAAAAATATGGGGTTAAAGTTGAAAGTTGAAAGTAGTAATAATTACCACATGATAAATGGCACACAGGATAATTATAAAATATTGGCGGGAAACCTGGGCTGTAGCACAGCGAATCTTGATTGAACTATGGCGAAGGCAGCGTAGCCTATTATTTTGGAGTATTTTTCCAATTACTGTGCTATTTCTCAACGGTTTGATTATGGCAGAACAGGCTGAGCTATCAACCGCAGAAGCATTTCAACGGGCTGCCCCAACTACTCTTGTGGGTGCTGCTTTGTTTTTTAGCTGCTTGGGGGGTAGCGTGGCAACAGTAGTCTCAGAACGAGAACAGCACATGCTCAAGCGTTTATTTATCTCTCCATTAGGCGGCATATCCTATTTCTTAGGAATTTTTTTGGCTCACAGCTGCATTGGTACAGGTCAAGGCTTAGTGGTTTATACCATAGCAGCATTTTTGGGGGCAAGGTTTCAAGGTTCCGTGTTGCTAGGGGTATTGATTATTTTCCTGAGTATTATTGCTTATGTGGGAGTGGGATTTTTTCTGGGAACTCAATTAGCGCGGCGGACTGAGGACGTTAATGCCTTAGTGGGAACCTTCGGTGTACCTCTATTAATTTTGGGGGGTGCGTTTTTACCAACTGCTTTGTTTCCGGAACAGTTACTGGAAATCGCTAAGTTTAACCCAATTTATCATATGAACGAAGCCTTGCTGGGAGTATGGGCTGATGGGAAGGGTTTGGTGGAAATCGAGTCTCATTTCTGGTTTTTGTTTGGCTTTGCCTCAGTGATGGTGATAGTCGGATGGTTGTCATACCAGGGGATGGTTCGGGTAGAGAGAAGATTGTGATTACCCACGGAATTTTTGTGCAGGGTAACCTAGTTTAAACCATTGAAGAATGAGGAGGTTTGCACAAACAAATAAACTTAAGTATAGTCGGGTCAGTTATCTATTAGCTAGTACTCCTATAAAATCATCCGATTATCGTAAAAAAAGTCTGATTAAATTGCCTTAGTATTGCTCAAGGTTTAACTAGTGCTAAATATCCATAAATTAAGTAAGTCTTACGGTAATCGAAACGTTCTGCGGGATTTAAGCCTAAATATTCCAGCAGGAGAAATATATGGTTTACTCGGACCCAATGGTGCGGGTAAGACAACTACTATCAATATCATCTGTAACTTACTACGAGCGGATAGTGGTGCGATCGCAATCAATAACCAACCAGTGTCCGAGGCAACGAAAAAGCTGATTGGGGTTGCCCCCCAAGACAATTTACTGTATCAAACCCTTAGTTGTCAAGAAAACTTGTATTTTTTTGCTCGTCTGTATGGGTTAGATGGTCAGCAGTGCTCTAAACAAGTTTACGCTGCCCTTGCTGCGGTAAATTTATTAGAGCGGGCAAAAAGTCCAGTGGAAACTCTCAGTGGTGGGATGCAGCGACGGATGAATATTGCTGTGGCTCTAGTGCATCAGCCCAAATTACTGATCTTAGATGAGCCTACGACAGGCTTAGATATTGAAGCGCGATATGAAATTTGGGACTTGATTCGACGTCTTCAGGGCCAGGGAATTACTATTTTGCTAACCACTCATTCCCTTGATGAAGCAGAACGTCTTTGCCAGAGAATTGGCATTCTTAAACAGGGACAGATTGTAGCAGAGGGGAGTTTGCTTGAGTTACGGCAAAAGATTCCGGCTCAAGAAATTGTGGTAGTAGACACCCCTCAAGAAGAACAAGCGATCGCTCGTGCCCAGGAATTAGGCTTTACTCATCGCCGCTATGGAAATGATTTAGCCTTTTGGCTACCAGAGTCTTTAGACCTGAAGGATATTATTGCTTGTTTTGATGGGATTCCCCTCGATTCCATTGCTCGTCAGCCAGTGCGGCTGGAGTATGTCTATGTAGAGGTTACATCAAATCTGGGAAACAAGTTAGTGGTTAGTAGTTAGTGAGAGTGTGTTGATCTCTACTAACTACTGTAGGGGCCAACAACTGTTCGCCTCTACTAACCACCAACAAAAAACAACAAACTGGATATTGTGGGTGATTAACGATAACAATCTACAAACCATTCCCTCTGCAATTCTAAGTAAATTCCTCAAGGTTAATCAACCTGTTAGGGTTAATCAATGTTTTGTCTTCACAGGGATATTATAACCCTTTTTTTCAGGATTTGTCACGATTTCCAGATATCAAGGCAGAGCCTTAAGCTGGTCTTCATTTAAATTCCATGCTTCTGATAGCAGGGGAGCATCAATCCTCCCTAACCCCCCTTAGTAAGCCAGGGCTGTTTCATTGTCGGACTAAAATGTGATTGGTGGGGAGATAGGGAGATAGGGAGATAGGGAGATAGCGGTGTGGCGAATTTAATAATTAGATGCGGAAAGCGCACCTTAGGTATTTTTAACCTTAAAAATACCCTCTCCCCAGCACCCCACTTCCCTTGAAGTTACAGTAGTTGAGGGTAGCCTTTATGGTCGGCAGGTTATGGGCAACAGGTTTAAGCTTTTGGTAAGCATTCAGCTAATAGCTATCAGCTATCAGCTAATGCGCTACGCGCACGCTACTTGAGGTGCTATTAGCTTTGGGCCAAGACTCACGCTACGGGAATGGCTCAGGGCTGACCGCTGACCGCTGATGGCTGAATGCTTACAGTTTTTGTAATAAGGCTACCCTCTTCAAGGTTTCATCCCTTTCACGCCTATTGACCTGAGAATTTATCCCAAAGAATGAAACAGCCCTGCCCTTAGTAAGGGAGGAATGGTAGCAGGGGAGAGGGTTTGATGGTTTTTTGCTAACTGAATAATATCCAATTTAAATGCGCAACCTAAGTACAGGACAAAAAATGGAGAGAGTTAAGAAAAGCTGGGAACTGGTGGTCAAGATTGGTGAAAATTGAGCGCAGATAATCAAATCCCAAACGAAATAGGCTCTTGGCTCGTCGTTGATGGGAT
>NZ_JAAHFV010000157.1:0-14308 GCF_010672755.1 Moorena sp. SIO1F2 | reverse complement strand
GTTATTTAATTCCTTTAGTCGCGGGAGTAATATCGGTTCCATAGGGGGAATTGGATTGGGCTTATCAATTGTAAAAAGTTATGTGGAACACCATCAAGGTGAAATAGTTATGGAAAGTGAAATAGGTGTAGGTACTCGTATTAAGGTATCTTTACCATTGCTTCGTTAGTGGTTAGTATGACTTACAAAAATTGATTTATTTAACCGCAAATCCCCATAAGATGCGAAGCTCCGAAGACTAATATATAGCAAGTCTTATACCCATGAGGTACAAATCTCTGGGTTTTAGGGAGCAGGGAGCAGGGAGCAGGGAGCAGCGGATATGGGAAGAGGGAAGAGGGAAGAGGGAAAAAATAATGTGTACCTCATAGCTATGATAAACGCTATAGTTGGTAAAAGGTATTTTTAAGCCATCATATATAGTTCCGTTAAATACTTATAGAAATTATTATTTTGGTGAGGGATAAAGCTTATCCTTTTAAGGCAAAAGGCAAAAGGCAAAAGGTAAGCATTCAGCTACGTGGCCAAGGCCAACGGCTGACCGCTGACCGCTGACCGCTGAATACTTACGTTAATGGAAAATGGAAAATGAAAAATTCCCAATTCCCAATTCCCAATTCCCAATTCCCAATTAACAGCCATAGGCAGAAATTATCCCCTGATCAAAAATCATTATACTCCAGTTATTTTTTGTCTTTCAACTGCTTGGTAACTGATTGAGCTTTATCCTTTAAGTGTGCGGTAGTAGCATTGGCTCTGTCTTTCAACTGCTCAGTGACTGATTGAGCTTTATCTTTGAACTGTGCGGTGGTAGATTTGGCTTTATCCTTCAACTGTTCAGTGACTGATTGGGCTTTATCTTTCAACTGTTCTGGTATATGTTGAGCTTTTTGCTTGACAGCTTGAAATTCCTGGACAGTTTTTTGATAATCTTCCTTGATCAGGTCTGTAGCTTGACCAATTTTTTGATTAATTCCTTCCCCATACTGTTTACTATTTTGAGCAACTGCATCCAGTACAATTACCCGCTTGCTGCCAATACTCGAAATTGCTACTGGTGGGAGTAGATACATACCATCCATAACCCCATGCCAGCCAACGTCGGAGAAGAGATAGTTAACTACAGTACCGCTTTTGGGTTTGAGCAAGTAGTCCACTAGCTTACCAATTTTGTTACCCGCATCTGTCCACACTTCATGTCCGATCAGGGAATCCCAAGACTCGGTGTTCTCTTGAGTTTTGTGATGTTTGCTAGTGTTGACGAGAATACTATCGGTGCCAATACTCTCTATTTGACCCCAAGCAAAGTACCGTTTTTTCGTCCCAAGTAATCCAGACTTACACCTTAAGGCAACAACTCGATGAGCTTGATAGTCCAACAAGAGTTGATCGACATGACCAATTTCTTCGGTGGTCTGACGCTCTAATACTAGACGATTGAGTAACTGGCTCTGCTTGATCGGTTTGGCTTGGAGAAATAATAAAGACATCTGTTCATGTATCCAATAGTTAAGAACTGGCGATCGCGGTCGGAAAAAGACACAGAAGGCTTTGAGAGGTAAGCTATCAGACCCTCAGCCCCTCACCACCTCGAGCTTAGAGCTTACGTTCAACAGTTAAACCAAAAGCTGAGTTTATGTCTGTGGGAAGTATATATCCTTGATCGGACAATACAGAAAGCTACTATGCTTCCATAGTCTTTCCTTAGAGTCTTTGCTTAAGCTTCAGATTCTGCTTGTGTACCCCTCTGTGATTTTTTCTATCTTTAGCTTACAATAATTTAGTCATGATTTAGTCAAGTCTGATCTAGAGGATTACCACGGAGTGAGTAGAGACTATGCGCTTATTGTTTTTGATTTCAGGCTTTGTGATCGGCTTAGCTATAGCAGCGATATTATTCGCCCTTCAAAATAAAGAAATTGTGTCGGTAAACTTTGGAGTTTGGACTATAGAAGAACCTTTATCTATAGTAATTCTTTTAACTCTATCTATGGGCTGTTTAACTGGTTTATTAATCTCCACACCTACTTTAATTAACCAAAGTCGTAAACTAGCTCGGCAAAGGAAACGGATTAATGAGTTAGAGCAGGATTATAATGAAACAATAGGAAATATTGATAATCAACGCAAAAGGATAGAGTATTTAGAAGATAGTTTGAAAAGTAACATAGGTGCTTCATCAGCAGAATCTGAGCCGCAATAGCTGGAAAAATGTTAAGCATATGCGCTACGCCCACGCTGCGCGAACATCGGTCAGGGGTCGTCAGCTAAAATAAACCCTGTGCAGGGTGCGCCTATGGGCAATGGGCAATGCGCAAACGGTAAAATTTAATAGTTCGAGATTAATGAGAATTGAAAGTCAACATAAAAGTACATCAGCATAAGTAAAAGAGATTAAACGAATACTTATCTCTTTTCTTAAAAAGCACCTCAAGTAGCGTGGGCGTAGCGCATATGCTGATAGCTGATAGCTGATAGCTGATAGCTGATAGCTTACCTAATTTTATCTACCTAATTTTAACTACCTAGCAAAGATTCCAACTCAGTTTTTAATGATTCAAAATCTGACACCCTTGACACCAGTAAATTATCCTTACCAGCATCATTTAATCGTTGTTTCCAATAACTGATTATTTCTGGGTGATTCATCCAGAATTGAATCACACTGTCTACAGCTTGATCTAGGCTCCAATCTGCCTGGGAGGGAAGGGTTTCAGCTGATTCAATTAAAGCATCAAGGGTACACTGATAAGTACCTAAGTATTTCAGCCTTGGTGGAACTTTTCTCTGACTCAACGTCTGTTGATGATTGAAAAAGTCTAGGACAGGAGATACTCCTAAGATTTCAAAGGTGTATTTCATAGGTTTAATACCTTCCTTTTTACCAGTTATTCTTTTTGCCAGTGATCTCAACCTTTCGAGCCAAGGTCATCGAGATGAGTAGATTTTTCTTTGTTCTGTGTTCTGCGTTCTGGATAAGAACTGTGACTGTTCACCAATCCTATAGAAGTGCTATACACTCTATAATAAAGAAATTGTTAAATTCGTTTTGTAGTAATTGTAACACAATGTTATAGCCTGTAGCACACCGGAACAGGGAGTAGGGAGTAGGGAGTAGGGAGTAGGGAATCGGGAATCGGGAATCGGGAAGAGTGAAAAAATCTTGTGTATCTGATTAGACTAGAAAGTGCTATAATTCCCTATCTCCCTATCTCCCTATCTCCCTATCTCCCCACCTCCCCATCTCCCCATCTCCCCACCTCCCCATCTCCCCATCTCCCCATCTCCCCACCTCCCCACCTCCCCATCACCGGATTAAGGGGCATCCTGCCATTCTGGGGTCAGGGTGCGGTAATCGTAGTTTGCGACACTGGGATGACAGGTAACACAGGTTTTAACCCCAAAGGGTCGAGGAATTTTCACTCGCGGATGTAGGGCTTTGAAATAACGGGATTGGGTCATACGATAAGGTACTTCTTCGTCTTTGTTATGGGGACGGGAGAAATCTCGCAGGTATTGCCAGGTCAGCAATAAACTTGGACCAAGCAGTCTTCGGAGTTGGGTACCATAATGTTCCTGTGGCTCTAACAATAACCGACGCCAGGTTTCGGTAGGCAATACTTCTGGTGGCAAAGCAATGTGACAACGGGAACAGTTTTCTAGGTAAAGTTCTTTGCCTAATTTGTAGCGCTTGGACACTGGGTCCATTGATGCGATTAATTCGGTGGGGGTGGAACTAACTGTTTCTGGCTCAATCGTATATCCTACGGCTCGCTCCAGTCCCCATCCTATGCTAATACTCCAAAAAATCAACAATAATAATAGAACCCAAGCTGAACGTCTACGGTTTCGCCTTGGGTGTCTTGACTTCAAAAATTTGGACATACCTCACACACAACACTCTTTAAGGAATTGGTACAGAGCGCAACAATTGCTCAACAATGGGCTGAGCACGACGCCCCCCCGAGGTAATGAGACGATGGGACAGTACATAAGGTGCCAGGAACTTGATATCATCTGGAATGGCATAATCTCGACCTTCCACAAAGGCTAGTGCCTGGGTTGCCCGTTGTAAAGCAATGGTACCGCGAGGACTGACTCCTAAGGTGACATCTTCGGCGGAACGGGATGCTCTGACTAAATTGAGCATATACTCTTGTAGTGACCGTTCTACTTTCACCTGGTGACAAAGATTCCGTAATTCTAATACTTCATCGGTGGTGATACAGGGGGTGAGCTCGGAAACCATCATGCCTTCTAGATGGCGTTGCAACATCTGGAGTTCTTCTTGTTCTGTGGGATAACCTAGGGATAAGGATAAAAGGAATCGATCCATTTGGGCTTCTGGCAAGGGGAAGGTACCTTGATATTCCACGGGATTTTGGGTGGCAATCACGAAAAAGGGCTGAGGTACAGGACGCGATCGCCCATCTACGGTGACCTGCTGCTCTTCCATTACTTCTAGTAAGGCTGACTGGGTCCGGGGTGTGGCTCGATTAATTTCATCGGTTAGCAAGACATGGGTAAATACTGGACCTGGCAGAAATTCAAATTCACCACTGCGCTGATTCCAGATATTGGTTCCGGTGATATCGGTAGGTAAGAGGTCAGGGGTACATTGAATACGTTGAAATTTGCCATCTATGGAACGGGCTAGGGATTTCGCTAGCAGTGTCTTGCCCACACCAGGGATATCTTCGAGCAAGGCATGACCCCCAGCCAATAAGGCCACAATCACTATACGAATGGCATCTGCTTTACCAACAATCACACGACCGAGATTTTCCTGGAGCTTTTCAATTCTTTCTCTCATATAGCAGTGTTCAATTGGGTGAGGGACAAAGTCTTTGGTTTTAGGGAACAGCGGATCTGGGAGCAGGGAGCAGGGAACAGGGAGCAGGGAGCAGGGCAAACATCGGTTTGTGTACTTCATTAATATGAAAACCGCTATCAGTTTTAGAACATGCCCTATCTCCTATAAGCTAGCAAGGCTTTTGGGGAGATGGGAAAGATTTTGATCGGGTTTATCATACTTATGAGGTCGATTCAAGTTTCTTACCCCGATTCCCGACTCCCGATTCCCGATTCCCGATTCCCATGAGCATAAACCCCTAAGATTCAGACTCTTCTTCCTCCATGGGTAGACTTATATCAAGAAAAATTAAAAACTTCCCATCAGGCATGAGATGTTTCATGGCTTGGGAATAGCTCCTAGCATCAGAAGGGTTCCAGAACCGAGCGAAAACTAATGGTGGCCTGCCTCGCAATAGGCGAATCACCACCCACGGGTGTAAGCTGGGACGATAAGACATAATTGAGGTATCTCCTTTAAAGGGGAGCCAGAGCCAGCCTTCGGCGTGAACATCTTCGGGCTGGCTCTTACTTTTGTATCTCCATTTTTAGTATAGCACAAAAATTTTTTAATTATAGCATATTTTGAAAAGTTTTGTAAATTTTTGGGGGAGTAGGGAGTAGGGAATCGGGAATCGGGAATCGGGTAGGGTGCGTTAGGGGCGGGCTTGCCAGCATGTTCAACCTCCTCGTAACCAGTGTTGGGATAGTCCGCACCGTAACGCACCACCAGTCAAACTGATTTGGTCTTGGGGTTTTGCTGCGGGATTAGCGATCGCATAAAGGAAACGAAAGCGCGATCGCATAAACAAAAGCGCGATCGCATCACCAATACAGAAGCGATCGCATTACCACCAAAGAAGCGATCGCATTACCACCAAAGAAGCGATCGCATCACCTGGTCCGTTGAGCAACTACAGAATTCTAATCAAGAATCGCTTAGCCTCCCCTAAACCCCTGATGAGTGATCCCCCCTAACCCCCCTTAATAAGGGGGGAACAAGAACAAGGCAGTTACTGATCTCAGTCCCAACTCCCGATTCCCGACTCCCGACTCCCGATTCCCGATTCTAAATTCTAAATTCTTAATTCTTAATTCTTAATTCTACATTCTAAATTCTTAATTCTTAATTCTTAATTCTACATTCTAAATTCTTAATTCTCAATTCTACATTCTAAATTCTTAATTCTTAATTCTCAATTCTCAATTCTACATTCTCAATTCTTAATTCTTAATTCTTAATTCTCAATTCTACATTCCCCCAAAAAAATCCCTAGCTGCTTGACAGTCTGTATGAATTTGGGCTTTGAGCTGGTCTAGGGAGGAAAATTTTTGTTCGGGGCGGATAAATTTCTGGAGGCTTACGGTTAGGGTTTGGCCATATAAGTCTCCGGACCAATCGAATAGATGAACTTCGACGGTTAAACTGGTGCCTTTGACGGTGGGGCGCATACCAATATTCATGACACCAGGATGGGAAGATAAATTGGTGTCTCGGTGAGAGGGTTCAGGGGTATGGGAGACTTCGACGCAGTAAACCCCGAGCTTGGGTAAAAATTTGTCTGGGGGTAAGTGGAGGTTAGCGGTGGGAAATCCAATGGTTCTACCAAGTTGTTGACCTTTCTCTACTCTTCCGATCAGGGTGTATGGCCGTCCTAGGAATCGGTTGGCTTTGTCGATATCCCCTTCGGCTAAGGATTGGCGAATGCTGGAACTACTGATCCGTTGCTCTTGACGTTTGTACAAGGATACGATATGCACGGTAATACCGTAGGCGGAGGCGATCGCATCCAAATCCGTTGCGGTGCCAGCTCGCTTATACCCAAAGCAAAAATCCTCTCCGACACTGACTTGCTGTGCCCGCAGTTGCTCGACTAAAATTTTTTCCACGAATTCCTGGGGACTCAGGGAAGCTAGCTCCCGGTTGAAGGGTAATAGGGCTAATTGTTGCACACCCAACACACTTAACTGTTGGGCTTTTTCCGTTGGTGGTGTCAGCAGCTTCCAGGCTTGACCGGAAAAGAATTCTCGGGGGTGGGGATTGAAGGTGGCTACGGTGGGATAGATTAGTTCTAGATTTGGGTCTAGATTCGGGCTACTGGTTTCCGGGTTACTAATTTGCTCAAGATGGGATGATGTCAGGGCTTGAGCTTGAGCCGTAACTGGCTTTGGCAAAATGGGAGCAATAACTTGCTGATGCCCTAAATGGACGCCGTCAAAGTTTCCAAGGGCAACAGCGGTTGGTGTTAACGCAGTAGTTAGAGATGATGTAATCCACACGCTTAATAGTTTGACATATTTCTCCGCTGCTAGGCAACAGATGCTAATTGCCCTATGAACTCATTTCAATTTAAATTTACCGTCAACCACTTGCACCAGGACAGGTTCACTCTCACCCTCCCCTTGGTTATTAAACTGCAACGGTAACCCAGAGGTTTCATTAGGTGAAAGCTTAATATTGCGGAGTCTGTCGAGAACTAACTCTCGATCGGCGTCCTGAAACAAAGCCTGAATAAAGGCTTGAGTAGCATCGAAGCTAGTGGCAGTGCGCCAGTTAACCTCCCCTTTCCATAGTTCCCTAGCTGCTGTAGAAAAGTTTCTGGCATCTCGTGATTCCCTAAACCAGGGGACTGCTATAGTCAACCCTTCCACCGCTTGCCCACCCTCTTGCAAGGTTTTATATTCATATAAAGTAGACGCACCGAACAACCTCAGCCCTTGCTGATCTTGGTTGTTGGGGTTAGGGTTCAGGTTAGCGTTGGCTTTAGCAATATTAACAGCTGTATTAATGTATTCCACGCTCGGGAATAACATGGCGGCCTTGACTTGATCGTCAAAGAGACTGCGTTTTACTTCTTCAGTTATATTCAGGTCGCGATTGTTTAAGTCAATCTCCCGAACCACCTTACCCCCTAGATTTTCAAAGCGTGTTTGAAAATCTTTGTTTAAACTCTTGCTATAGGCACTTTCAGCATCATAGAAAATTACGACCTGGTCTAAGCCAGGTTGAGTTTTGACATGTTGAGCCAGTTTTTTCCCAAATTCTAGATTAGAAGGAACTGTCCTAAAGAACACGTTTCTCTTGACATCACGACTGGTTAAATCACTACTGGCGCTGGTGGAGGAAATCATCCCTAAGCCAGCTTTGTCATAGACCGGGATTGCAGCTTTAGTGGCATCACTAGAGTTATGTCCAATTACCCCCAGGATAGACTTGTCCTTAACCAAAGCCTGAGCTATTTTTTTTGCTTGGTCTCGATTGTTGCCATCGTTAGCGATCGCAATTTCCAGGAATCGACCATTTAATCCCTCTGAATTATTGAACTGATCTTGGGCTTCGGCCACCCCTCGCAATATTTCTTTTGCTGTGGATTGTGACTGGTCTATGGGCACTACCACAGCGATAGTGAATGGCTCCAACCCCTGTTGACGGGCTCGGGCATTGTTGTAGTAAATCAGCAATTCTGGATCATTGGGATTATCCTGCCAAGCTTGGTAAAAACCCTGAGCTGCTGCGTTATAGTTTTGGTTTTGGAATGCTTCAGTAGCACGGTCAAATGTTTTCTTGTCAAATTTATCCTTGTTGTCAATTCTAGGAAATAAGCTGTGCTCACCCCGACTAATAGTAGTAACGACGCATCTAATCCCAAAGACTTTTTGAGCACCGGTTGGACAGGGCTTTGATACGTTATAAAATCCTACACCAACTAGGGAAATAATTGCTACAGCTGCTACTATTTTACCTAACCAATTACCTTGACTAAGGTTCTGAGAATTACTGACGTATCTCAACTCACCATTCATCCCGGAGGTATCAGTATTTTTATCTAATTTTTCATAATTATCTAATTTTTCATAATCTTCAATTTCCAGTAGTTTTTCTAGTGTCAATAGATTGTCTTGCTCAATTTCCAAGACTTGCTTGAACTTTTTTTTTGCTGTTTTTAATTCTTGTTGCTCGATTAACTGATTGCCATAATTTAGTAGGGAGCGCACCAACCCATCTTTGTTACAGATTTGGTCAACTTTATAGGCTCTTTTGTAATAGGTAACCGCTTTGTAAAATTTTCCGCTATCTAGATATCCTTCAGCTAGGGCAAAGACAGCACTAAAATGATTAGGGTTTAGTTCCAACACCTGTTCATATAGCCTTAGGGCTTTGGTAATTTCCCCCTGTTGATACTGGGTAGTGGCTTGTTGATAGATGGGATTAGTTTGCTCTTGCCCTAGTTTTTCTAGTTCTAGGATTTCTTGCTGAAGTGGGTAACGTTTAATCAACCAGCGCCGGATAAATTCAATGGTTATCTTCTGTTTGGTTTTATCTAAGAAACCCCGTTTCGCTAGTTGGTCTAGTGCTTCCATTAAGGAATTTGTTTGAATAACGCCGTAGTGTTCCAGCAGAGTTACAGCAAGTTTCGCCCCCCTAGGGCGTGTCTTCAAACTCTGAGATCCCCCTAAATCCCCCTTAAAAAAGGGGGACTTTGAGTATGGCTCCCCCCTTAATAAGGGGGACTTTGAGTATGGCTCCCCCCTTAATAAGGGGGACTTTGAGTATGGCTCCCCCCTTAATAAGGGGGACTTTGAGTATGGCTCCCCCCTTATTAAGGGGGACTTTGAGTATGGCTCCCCCTTCCGCGCGGGGGGCTGGGGGGGATCTAATTTAGCCCCCCAACTTTGGGGGGTTTCTGAGTTAAAGTCCCCCAGAATTGGGGGATTTAGGGGGCTTGCAGTTGGTAGTGAGGTCAATTCATCTGAAAACGGCTGTAATGGCCCATCTGAACTATTTTTATAACTATTGTTAACGGTATTATCCGCCTCGGCAAAGGCAGAGAATACTACTCGCTCTGGAATAGATAATCCGGCTCTAATCCCTGCCAAACCAGCACTAGCATTTTCTAGGGCTTGGTCTACACTGTTTTCCACATCTTCTGGGGTGATTTGCCACTGCTCTAGCTCCCTAGCTCTGCTAAAAATAGCAAAGCATAGGACTTGGGTAAAATAGGGATGCCCAGCTGATAAATTGTAAATAGCTTCGATAGCAGCAGTTTCGTAGGTCAATAACCCTGCTGCTGGTTTGGTAATTAGCTCCTGGGTAGTTTGTTGATCAAGTAAGCCAATTTCTTGGGTTGGGGCATCCTTGAATATCTGGAGTAAATTCGGTAAATCTTTGGATTGCTGTTCGACACAAAGAATTAGATATAAATTATCCTGTCGAGCAACTAGGGATTTTAAGTAAGGAAATAAATGCTGGTATAATAGGTGATTATCTGGGGTATTATCTGGGGCATTTAAAGTCTCGAATTCATCCAGCAATAATGCTAGATTTTGGTTACCCAAGCTTTGATAAACTTGGGGCAAAAACTGGTTAGCAAAGAGCGATGGGTCGGTATCTAGGGCGGTAGGGTCAGGCAAGGAAATTTCAGGGGAGTCTAGTTCCAAGCTATCAAGGATTTCTGTGGCCAGTTCTTCCAAAACCTCACCAAGAGAGTTGTGACGGTAGGATTCCAGATCAAAGGGCACAAAGGCAAAGTTATCTAAGTCTACAGATGTAGGAATATGACGGAGTAGGGAAGACTTACCAATCCGCCGTTGTCCGTAGACTATCATCACCTTGGTTTTATTCCTGAGGTTATCCTCGATAAACCGGAATAAGCTTCGTCTTCCCCAAAATAAGTCGTGGTCATTATCATCAATTGGACGACCAATTACATAGGGATTTCTAGCAACTGTTGAAATCATTTTTTGTCATCTCCGATAGAGATAGAGATATAAGGTTTACTGCTTTAGTTAGCTTGTTTTTACTTACTACACACTCTATACTATCCAATTATTGAGGTTTTGTATAACTGGTTTTATAGACAACTCCCTAGGATGATGTTTAGAATCCTTATATTTCCTCCCCAGGTTATAAATCTAAAATTTTAGTAAGTATTTTTAGTCAGTATTGGTGAAAGGGACTTAGGTGGTATTTCCCCAGGCTTGATGATTACGGTGACTTTTCAACCCCCCTCTTGGTCTTGCTCTGACACTAATTTAAATTCACCGTCAACCACTTCCACCAGGACAGGTTCACTCTCACGCTCCCCTTGGTCAGTAAACTGCAAACGGAACTCGGAGGTATCACTGGGTACAAGATTAATAAAGCGGAGTCTGTTGAGAACTATCTCTCGGTCGGCGTCCTTGAACAAAGCCTGAATAAAGGCTTGAGTAGCATCGAAGCTCATGGCAGTAGACCAGCTAACACCCCCTGGCCATAGTTCCTTAGCTGCTGTAGAAAAGTTTTTTGCCTGTGGTGCTTCCCTAAACCAGGGTACTACCAGAGTCAACCCTTCAAAAGCTTGCCCACCCTGTTTCAAGGTTTCATCATAATATAATGTATCTCCACCGAACAACTTCAGCCTTTGCTGACCTCGGTTGTTGGAGTTAGGGATTAGGTTAGCGTTGTCTTTAGCAATTTTCACAGCTGTATGAATGGATTCTACCCTCGGAAATAAGATGGCGGCCTTGACTTGATCTTGAGAGAGGCTCCTGAGTTTTTCAGTTATATTCAGGTTGGAATCGTCTAGTTCAATCTCCTGAACCACCTTATGCCCTGGCTCTTCAAAGTGGGTTTCAAACTTTTCTTTGAGATCCTTACTATAGTCACTGTTAGAATCATAAAAAATTACCACCTTGTCTAAGCCAGGTTGAGTTTTGACATGTTGAGCCAGTGTTCTGGCAAGTGCTGGATTAGAAGGAGCTGTCCTAAAGAACACGTTGTTCTTTTTATCAAGACTGGTTAAATCAGTACCGGTGCTGGTAGGGGAAATCATCGCTAAGCCAGCTTGGTCGTATACGGGGAGTGCAGCCTTAGTGGCATCACTAGAGTTATGTCCAATTACCCCCAGGATCGAGTTGTCTTTAACCAAAGCCTGAGCTATTTCTGTGGCTTTGGCTTCTTTGTTGCCATCGTTAGCGATCGCAATTTCCAGGAATCGACCATTTAATCCCCCTGAATTATTAAACTGATCTTGAGCTTGGGCTACCCCCCGCAATATTTCTTTTGCCCTATCTTTGGACTGGTCGATGGGCACTACCACAGCGATAGTGAATGGATCAAACCCTTGTTGACGAGCGCGGGCATTGTTGTAGTAAATCAACAATTCTGGATCATTTCGATTAGCCTGCCAAGCTTCCTTAAACAACTTAGCTGCTTCGGAATAGTTTGCGTTTTGGAATGCTTCAGTAGCAAGGTCAATTTTTTCCGTGTTGTCAATTGTAGGAAATAAGCTGTGCTCACCTCGACTAATAGGAGTAGCGATGCATCTAATCCCGAAGACTTTCTGGGCACCGGTTGGACAGGGAGTTGATACGTTATAAAATCCCACACCAACTAGGGAAATTATGGCTACAGTTGCTGCTGCTAGTTTGCCAATGCCTAACCTAGTAGGATTGGGGGTGCTAGGAACCGGAGTGATAGGTGTATTACTAGGAGCTGCGATTTTAGCTTCAATATGTTCTAGCCTCTGCCTTGCTAATCTTTTATCAGGCTCAATGTGCAGCATTTGCTGAAAAGGCCTCTTGGCTTTTGTAAATGCTTGTTGGTCGATCAACTGATCTCCATAATTTAGTAGCGATCGCAACAACCCTTCTTTGCTTTGTACTGGCTTAACTTTATAAACTCTTGTATATACGTCTACGGCTTTGCTGAAATTTTTGACCTGGAGATAGCCGTGAGCTAGAGCCAACAGAGCCCTAAAATGATTGGGATTCATTTGCAAAACCTCTTCATAGAGCACTAGTGCTTTCTGAATTTGCCCTTGTTGATACCGTGCAGTGGCTAGTTGATAGATCGGATTAGTTCGGTCTTGGTCTAGAGTCTGCAGTGCTAGTATCTCTTGCCGTAGTGGGTGATACTGAACCAACCAGTGCTGGACTAATCGCACCTTTACTCTACGTTCTGTGTCATCGACGAAACCGTAGCGTTGAAGTCGTTTGGCTGCTTCATACAGGGACTTGGTCTGGATCACACCATAGCGCTTGAGGAAGGATAATGGGTGTTCTGGCACCGTCTGGTGTTGTGAGATAGCTATTTTTTGAGCCTCTGCCACCGCTGAAAATACCACTTGCTCTGGGATCGGTAACCCATCCCACAACCACGCCAATCCCGCTTCAGCTTTTTCAATAGCCTGCTTAACTATAAGCTCCACATCTGCGCTATAAATCCTCCTGTTTTGGTTTTCCCTAGCCCTCGAGAACAGAGTAGAGCATAGGACTTGGGTAAAATAGGGATGCCCAGCGGAGAGTTTGTAAATTTCGTTAATGGCATTGATTTCATAGGTTACCACACCCTGAGCTGGTTTAGTAATTAGTCGTCTAGCACTGAACTCATCGAGAAAACCAATTTCTTGGTAGGGTGGACTCCCAAACACCTGGAGTAGAGTGGGCAAATCATCGAGATTCCGCCCCATTACGGCAATCATAAATAATTGATGGTGCCGTTTAATCAAGTCAGCTAAATAGGGAAAAAATCGGTATTCTGAGCGAGACTTTGGGTTTGTTAAAACATCAAATTCATCCAGCAGAACTACCAAATTTTTACTTTTTAATACCCAATAAACTTTCGGCAAAAATTGTTCAACAAAAATAGTTGGATCCTTGTCTAACTCTTGTTCCGAGGGCGGGGTAATATAATCTTGCTCTAGATCAAAGTCATCAACTAAGTGCTCACAAATATCTTGAGCCAATTCATGGATAAGAAGACTCAAGGGTTTGTGAATAGAGCTGTGTAAATCGGAGTTAACAAAGAAAAACTGATCCGTAGCAACTTTCTTGGGAATTTGTGCCAAGATCGATGACTTGCCAATTCGTCGTTGACCATGGAGTAAGATTACCTTTACCCTCTGCCTGAGGTTGTCTTCGATAAACTGAAACAGACTCTCCCGTCCAAAAAACTTGTCTGGATCATCGATTACACTCCCGATAATATAAGGATTAGGATGATTACGGCAGTTATTAACCATTCGCGGACTATTTATGATTTGTTTAACGTTTCTCCAAAACACTCAAGGTTAGCTGCCCTTTCACGTCAAGAAAATGCAGCTAACACCTTACTCACCCATGCCAAAGCAGTCTTGATTTTGTCTTGATGTTGCGATATCCACTTAATCGCCTCGGTGACTTGATGAGCTTGACTATGGCTGAGTAGATTGAGAAAGACTTTTTGCCTATCTTCTAGTAACGGATTATTAGTCTGCCAAAGTTCCTGAATCACCCACCGTTCCATAATGGATGAGGTAAATAATAAGTCTTGATGGCAGATCATCACTCCTGGTTCTTTTCGGTTAGTAATCACCCCTTGTTCGACGAGGTTAGTTAACTCTCGCTGGTGTTGGCTAAAGATTACGTCAATACCTTTTAAGTCAAAGTGCTTGTTATGATGGAGACGACCGTTTAACTTAAATAAGGCAATCAACAA
>NZ_JAAHFV010000156.1:0-14357 GCF_010672755.1 Moorena sp. SIO1F2 | reverse complement strand
TCTCACAGCGGAACTGTAATCCATGCTGAATTCGTTCATCCTGGAAGAGACATAGACCGCCGAGATAAAAGACTAAAGTCCGTATCTACACGGGCATCATTGACCATGGGTAAAGGCGGGAAACTCCATAAAGGTTTCTGCTCTAAAACCTACGATAAATGCCGAAGAATCAATCATCAGATCGGCCATATTGTTTCAAAGCGGATTGTCGAGATTGCCAAAAAGTTCAATTCTTCAGCTATAGTGTTTGAGAATCTTAAAGGCTGGAGGCCAAAGGGTGGCAAAAAGCGATCGAACCTGCGGCAAAAATTCCATGGATGGCTCAAATCTAAAATCCGAGATTTCACCGAAATGAAATGGGCGGAATTAGGCGGAAGAGTTGTAGAAGTTGTGGCAGCTTATACTTCAAAGTTGGCCTATGATGGTTCCGGCGTGGTCAAGAGGAATTCAAAAAAATACTCTTTAGCAACCTTCACCTCAGGTAAACGCTTTAATGCAGATTTAAATGGCGCTTACAATATCGGTGCTAGAGGTGTGTTTAAGCTCGTTTGCAGAAATGACAACGAGGGTCGTTCCAGCAAAAGATCTGGACGACCACCTAGAAGCTGGGTCTGCCTGTGTGACTTGTGGGTTAGCGGTAATCCTAAGTTAGCATAGGACACCACCACCTCGGGCGAAGCCCGACGCTACGCGAACGGCTTGCCAGGTGGTGGAGCTTCATATAGATGACAGACAAAATATATCGAATCAGGGGGTTTTAGCCCCTAAGTTATTTTCACCTTCCGGCTACACCATGGAGATGTTCAACTGCGATCACTGCGATCATTGTAGATTTACTGAGTGTAGGTTTACTGAATATGCCTGTGATTACCACTAGTGTTGATACTATTCTCAACCGTGCCTTAGGGGGTATTGATATATCACCCGATGAAGGGGTTGTGCTTTTGAAGCAAACTGAACCTCAGGCCGTAGCGTCAATTCAAGAAACTGCGGATCGGTTGCGCTATAGACAAGTCGGGGATACCGTTACCTATGTTATCAACCGTAATATCAACTTTACAAATATCTGTACCCAGCACTGTAGTTTCTGTGCTTTTCGGCGGGATGCCTCTGACGAGGGTGCTTATTGGCTCGATTGGCAGCAAATTCATGAAAAGGCAGCGGATGCGGTGCGGCGGAATGCTACAGAAATTTGCATGCAGGGCGGACTCAACCCCAAGGCAAAGATGAATGGGTCAACCTTGCCCTATTACCTAGGGTTGGTAAAAACCATTAAGCAAGACTTTCCTCAGCTGCATCTCCATGCTTTCTCTCCCCAGGAAGTGCAATTTATTGCTGAGCAAGATGGACTTAGCTATGCTCAGGTAATTGCTCAACTACAAGAGGCTGGTGTTGGTTCAATGCCAGGAACAGCAGCCGAGATTTTAGATGATGATGTCCGACGTATTCTCTGTCCAGAAAAGACGAATACTGCCACTTGGCTAGAGATTGTGTCAACAGCTCATCAACTGGGAATGCCCACAACCAGTACCATGCTCTCGGGTCATATTGAGACACCCCAACAACAAATGGCACACTTGGAAAAATTGCGATCGCTTCAACAAACAGCCCGTAACCAGGGATACCCTGGCTTAATCACTGAATTTATCTTACTGCCCTTTGTCGGACAGGAAGCTCCCAAACCATTACGTCATCGTGTTGGACGGGATCAACCAGTCTTGAAAGATGCTCTGTTACTCACAGCTGTAGCTCGGATTTTCCTAGGAAACTGGATTCAAAATCACCAACCCAGTTGGGTAAAACTCGGTCTTGCTGGGGCGACAGATGCCCTTAAATGGGGTTGTAATGATATTGGTGGCACATTAATGGAGGAGCATATCACCACCATGGCCGGAGCTATGGGGGGTACCTGTATGGAAGTAGAAACATTACAAGCAGCCATTCAATCCCTTGGGCGTCCCTATCAGCAACGAGATACGATCTACAGCTAAGATCAAGTCCAGTTAATCACTTCTAATCTGGTTGATACCATACCTGTTAATTAATAATTGGTAATTGATAATTATTAATTATTAATTATTAATTTACGAACAACCAATTTTAATCAGATTCAACGGTCACACAGAGATATAAGCCCTTATATTGATGTCCCTAGCAATCAAATCCATGACAAAAAAAAAGAAATCTTCTCTACTGCTAATTTTTGCAGCAGCCGTCTTGGTAGTAGGCGGTGGAGTAACCGCTTACTGGTTGCTAGTGCGGCGGCAGATTTTCCAACCAAATATTCAGGTAAGTACCCAGTTAGTTCCGCAAAATGCCTTCTTTACTGCATCAATTTCTACAGATTCCAAACAATGGCAGCAGTTGCTAAACTATGGCACAACTGAATCTCGACAAGTTTTGGAAAAACAGCTTGCTCAGTTGCAGGAAAATTTACTAACTGCTAACGGCTACAACTATCAGGAAGATATCAAACCTTGGTTGGGTCAAGACGTTACCTTAGCATACTTTAGCCCTAGAGAGTTATCACCAGCAGTCTTATCAAACGATCAATCAGTTTTTCCCAGTTTGATTGTACTACCCATTGACAAAGTAACCCAAGCAATGGAGCTGTTCAAAAAAGCCAAGTCTCAATCAGGGAAACAGTGGGTTGAGAGAACCTACAGAGGTATTCAGGTTTACGAAACGAACAAGAGTAACTCCCAAAAGTACTCAGTAGCAGTGCTGGGGCGTTTTCTAGTGGTGAGTGAAAACCCCAAAATTATTGATCAGGTGATTGACACCTACAAAGGAGCTATCTCGGTAGCTAGTAAAGCTGGTTACCAAGATGCGATCGCTCAGATTAAAACTGATCAGTCCTTTGCTCAGTTGTATATTAATCTACCAGCTTTTTTAGCCGCAGTAGCCTCTGATGCCCAGGAGCAGCCTGAAACAACAGCAGCTAAACCCTTAAAGCAAGACATAGTCACAACAGTAACCCTAGCACCAAAGGGGATAAGTTTTGAAGGGATTTCCTGGCTCAAACCCAGAAGCGCTGTTAAGGTCAGTAACCAAAATAGCGGTTCTTTTTTGCCTAGACGGATGCCAGCGAGTACCCTAGCCATTATATCTGGGGGTAACATCAGACAATTTTGGCAATACTATACCGAACAAGGAGCATTAAATTCTCTAATCCCCATTTCCCCAGACAATTTCCAAGCTGGATTGAAAACCACCTTAGGGTTGGATTGGGAAAAGGATTTACTGTCTTGGATGGAAGGGGAGTTTGCCCTAGCCTTAATACCAATGTCTCCCGAACAACTGGCGCTTCAGGATAACCCTTACTCTGCTCCCTTAGGAGCTGGGATAGCATTGATGGTAAAAGTAAGCGATCGCTCTCGTGCTCAAGCAACCCTACAGCAATTGGATGACTTAATCACCAATAATTATCAGTTACCCGTAGTAGAAACTCAGGTGAACGGTCAACCAATGGTGACCTGGACAGCTACTCTAGGAGGGGTGAATGCTACCCACGGCTGGTTAGAAGGGAATGTAGTCTTCTTCACCCTAGGAGCCCCCATTGCTAGTGAACTGGTCCCTCAACCCCAAAAGACACTACTTCAAGCACCTCTGTTTCAAAACACCGTACCAACCAAACCTAATCCCAACACTGGTCAATTTTTCCTTGATGTTGAGCGTACCCTCAACAGCAGTAATCTCAATCTCGCCCAACTATCAAGCCAGCAAGAAACCTTAGCAAAGGCAATTAACACGATCGGCTTAACGGTTGCCAAAATCGACCCCAATCGTACCCGCTTTCAACTTTTTGTTCAGTTGAAAAAAGAGCCTCAACCCAGTAAAGCTGCTGAAACTAAGAAGGGAGATAATCAGCAAAAACCCTAGAGACGTTATTAGGTATTAGGTAAGCAGTCAGCGGTCAGCTGATAGCTGATAGCTGATAGCTGATAGCTTAATAGCACTAGGCATTAGGCTTTAACTCATCCCTAAAGCCTAATGCCTAACACTTAACACCTTGACTTAACCCTCAAAAGTAAATTAACCAAGTCGTAGTTTATGCCATCGATACAGCACCAAATTTACTAGCAGCTTCCTTAAGGATTTCTGCTTTATCAGTTTCTTCCCAAGGCAAAATCAAATCGCTACGCCCGAAATGACCATAAGCTGCTGTGTCTTGATAGAAACGACCACCCCGTTCTGCGGGTAATCGGCGCAGATTGAAAGTTTGGATAATTCCAGCAGGACGCAGTTCAAAATGCTTGTTGACCAATTCCAGCAAAATCTCCT
This sequence comes from Moorena sp. SIO1F2, assembly GCF_010672755.1. Classification (NCBI taxonomy): domain Bacteria; kingdom Bacillati; phylum Cyanobacteriota; class Cyanophyceae; order Coleofasciculales; family Coleofasciculaceae; genus Moorena; species Moorena sp. SIO1F2. Next base: position 10,073 of record NZ_JAAHFV010000156.1, on the reverse strand, counting down.
CGTCCACTTTACCAGTGCCAAAGGTTTCTACAAGGATACTGACGGGTCTAGCCACCCCAATCGCGTAACTCAGCTGGACTTCGCATTTTTCTGCTAAACCTGCTGCCACAATGTTCTTAGCTACATAGCGACAAGCATAGGCAGCGGAACGGTCTACCTTAGTGGGGTCTTTGCCAGAGAAGGCACCACCACCATGCCGTGAGTAACCACCATAGGTGTCTACAATAATTTTGCGACCAGTTAAACCGGCGTCACCTTGGGGACCACCAACCACAAATTTCCCTGTTGGGTTCACCAGGAAGCGTGTTTTATGATCCGGCTTAATCTCGATATCTTGGAAACAGGGTTCCACCACTGCTGACCACAAGTCATCTTTAATTTTTGCCTGGACAGCTACCTCATCGGTAATATCACCAATAGTGGCATCATGTTGGGTAGAAACCAGAATCGTGTCAATCCCAACCGGTTTGCCATCTTCATAAACCACACTGACCTGGGTTTTGCCATCAGGACGCAGGTAAGATAAATCACCGGTTTTACGTACAGCTGCCAGACGGCGAGAAACCCGATGAGCCAGGCTGATGGGCATGGGCATCAGTTCTGGAGTTTCGTTGCAGGCAAAGCCAAACATCAGACCTTGGTCCCCTGCACCAATGGCATCTAGTTCATCGTCACTCATTTCCTGCCGGCTTTCCTGGGCAGTAGTCACCCCTTGGGAAATATCAGGAGATTGCTCATCAAGAGCAACTAAAACAGAGCAACTGTTGGCAGAAAAACCATTGTCGGCATCAGTGTAACCGATTTCAGCAATTTTCTTCCGCGCCAAATCAATCAAATTGACCTGGGCTTGGGAGGTAATTTCACCAGTAATCAAGACCAAACCGGTGTTAACGACCACTTCAGCCGCAACACGGCTTTGGTGATCTTGAGCGAGCATAGCATCTAGGATAGTGTCAGAAATCTGATCACAGACTTTGTCAGGATGACCTTCGGTAACCGATTCAGACGTAAATAAATAGCGACGAGACAATTAGCAATTCTCCTTTAACTATTACTGAATAACCTGTATAGCATAGATCATTTTGGGTTGCTTGAACTCGCCACTATCAAAAATTTAATCTTAAATTATAGCATTTTAAATCCTGAATTAAATCCTGAATCCTTTTTCAGCATGATTTGACGAGTAAATAGTCAAAAAGTATAGTTTTGTTGACTATTGACCTATTTTTTAATTCATGAATCGTTAAACTCCATAATCCGAGCAACGTTTTATCCTCTCGCTCTGGTTCTTATGAAATTTTTAACATTTCACCCTTTGTGGCATTGTTAGGCTTGGCAAGGGTAATGATTCAGCTATCAGCAGTCAGTTATAAGCTAAAGAGCAGATTTCTGAACAAATAGGATCATCACCACCATTACATCCCTTACCAATCCCTTGCCATTAAGTTTTATTTAGAATCCCCTAAAACCTCCTTTAAAGCATTCAACACTTGCTCCACATTCTCTCGGCGAGAGTTATAACCCATTAAACCAATGCGCCAGACTTTACCTGCTAATTCACCCAAGCCGCCACCAATTTCCATGTTGTAATCATCCAGCAGTTTGCGGGTAACTGCCTTCCCATCCACCCCCTCTGGTATCCGAACCGTGGTCAAGGTAGGCAAACGAAATTCTTGCTCGACGTGACATTCTAGACCCAAATCAGCCAAACCTTCCCAAAGCAATTCAGCATTAGCTTGATGCCTTTCCCAACAAGCGGTTAGTCCCTCTTGAGCAACCAATCGCAAAGCTTCGCGCAAGGCGTAATTCATATTAATTGGAGCTGTGTGGTGGTAGGTGCGCTCGTCACCCCAATATTTGCTCAACATCGATATATCCAAATACCAATTAGCAACTTGGGTACGACGCTGGTGGAGTTTTTCGAGGGCACGAGCTCCCATGGTGAAAGGGGAAATGCCTGGTGGACAGCTAAGCCCTTTTTGGGAGCAACTATAGGCAAGATCAATGCCCCATTCATCAATAAACAGTGGCACCCCACCTAAACTGGTGACTGTGTCAACCAGCAGCAAGCAATTGAAATTTCGGCACAACTCAGCCACACCCTCCAGAGGCTGACGGGCACCGGTTGAAGTTTCAGCATGAACCAAAGCCAAGACAGCAGGACGATGGGTTTCCAAGCCTTCTCGGAGTTCATCAAGGGTAAAGACTTGCCCCCAAGGCTTGATTAGTTTACGGACATCAGCACCATAACGACCAGCCATATCCACGAGTCGGTGTCCAAAGTAACCCTTAACCCCAACTAAAACCACATCACCTGGTTCTACTGCATTGGCTAGAGTAGCTTCCATGGCCGCACTACCTGTCCCACTCATGGGAAGAGTCATCGGGTTATCAGTTTGCCAAGCGTAGCGGAGTAAGGTTTGCACTTCGTTCATCAGTGCGATGAAACGGGGATCCAGGTGACCAACTGGGGGCAGTCCCAAGGCTGTTAATATGGAGGGATGGGCATTAGATGGCCCTGGTCCGAGTAACAGCGTCGGAGGCATGTCTATATCGGTCAGGGAGACGCGATTATTATCTTTGATTGATGGAGTTGAGGTCATTTATTATATTAAGTGTTTAGTAAAGTAAGAGTTAACCAAAATAAATAATAACCCGAACGCGGCTATCCCCGTCTTCTAGGAAGTAAGACGGGACAAGAAATCAGCTTGAGCCTCAAGCACAGAGGAGATTAAAGAGGTCAACAAAACCGGGTGTATCTCATATTTTCAAAAAAAAGGAAAGTGTGGGAAGTGTGGGAAGTGTGGGGATTGTGGGAATTATCGCGCGAATTTTTGCTTAATTTCATCCATTGATATGCACCCAACAAAACCTAATCTGCTGGGATATCGGCAAAGATGCCAATGGCAATGGTGAGGTAAGCAGTTAAGCTGTTATGTATTTTTAATACACAACAGTTTACCAAAGATGTGATCCTCAAACAAAAGGAATTTGAATCTAGTTTGTTGACCTATAAAGGTAGGGCAAATGCATCTAAATTATGAAACCTTTATCCACTAAAAAAATAAATAACACCAGTTTGAATAAAAATAAATAAATAAATACCCTGAAACCATTATACCTGGGTTAGCCGGTTGTCAGGTTACCCGGTTGGCAGGTTGCAGGAAACAACCTTTAACCTTCAACGGATTAACCTTGGCCAAAAGGCCACGCGTGCGCGTTCAACCGCAAAGTAGGCTAGAAAATAAAAAGATTCGCGATCTGCACGCTTTAAGCGATGGACTGCGTCCCGCTTTCAGCGAACGCATGTTTGGCAAGCAATAGATTCAGGATAAATACTGTGGTTTTTAAGATTGCTTTATTAGGATTAGGGACGGTTGGTACAGGAACAGCAAAGATTTTACTCGACACAGCTGGACGTAACCCACTACTGCAAGGGATAGAAATTGCCAAGGTGGGAGTGCGATCGCTTGATAAGCCCAGAGAAGTGCAACTACCACTGGAGTTGATGACAACCGACCTAGAAGAAATTGTCACCAACCCAGAGATAGATATTGTAGTAGAGCTACTGGGAGGATTAGAACCAGCGCGATCGCTTATGCTCAAGGCGATTGCCGAAGGTAAACATATTGTCACTGCCAATAAAGCCGTTATTTCCCGCTATGGGGATGAAATTTTTGCGGCGGCGGAAGAGGCTGGAGTCTACGTCATGTTAGAAGCAGCCGTTGGGGGGGGTATCCCAGTAATTCAACCCCTCAAACAGGCATTGGGAGTGAACCGTATTCACAGTATTACTGGCATTGTTAATGGTACTACCAATTACATCCTGACCCGGATGCAACGGGAAGGGGGAGAATTTGGCGATATTCTGGCTGATGCCCAACGGTTGGGATATGCTGAGGCTGACCCTACTGCTGATGTGGATGGATTAGATGCCGCTGACAAGATTGCCATTTTAGCTTCTATTGCTTTTGCAGGACGGATTAAGTTATCTGATGTCCACTGTGAAGGGATTCGTCAGGTCAGTGCAGCAGATATTGGTTATGCTGAGAAGCTGGGGTTTGTAATTAAACTCTTAGCTGTAGCCAAGCGAGACCCAATGGCAACTGGGGATAACCCAAAGTCTGAAACTATTCAGCTGAGGGTACATCCTACCCTTGTGGCCAAAACTCACCCCCTTGCCAGTATCAATGATGTTTACAACGGGATTGTGGTAGAAGGGGAACCGATTGGACAAGTGATTTTCTCTGGTCCTGGTGCAGGTTCTGGTCCGACAGCCAGTGCGGTAGTGTCGGATATCTTAAACATTGCTGCTGTCCTCAAAACCGATCTCGAAGCCAAGCAACTACATCCTCTACTTAGTTGTGCTCATCAGCACTATTGTACTGTTGCTCCTATTTCAGACCTGGTCACCCGCTTTTATGCGCGGTTCCTCAGTCAAGACCATCCTGGTGTAATTGGGCATTTAGGCACCACTTTTGGCAAACATCATGTCAGTTTAGAATCTGTGGTGCAAATTGGTTTCCAAGGAAACTTAGCAGAGATTGTGGTCGTCACTCATGATGTGCGTGAAGGGAACTTCCGACAGGCTCTAGATGAAATTCAGACTCTAGAGGCAGTGGATAGTATTCCTAGCATTTTAAGAGTGCTGTGAAGGTTTAATAGTTGAAGGTTTAATAGTTGAAGGTTTAATCTTTTAGAGGGTTGAGGAAAGTCCTTCCGGGAAAGTTCAAACCATAGCCATTCCCGAAAGCTAGGTTGTTTGGTTGAAGTCTAAAAGTTGAAACCGTTTACCTCTGCCCTAGTCTTGATCTATGACTCAATCATTAACAATGAATCTAGTGCGCTGGCTCCCAATTGTTTCCACAATTTTTTGGCTAGTGACCCCAACTGTTGCTACTTCAAACTTGGGAACAACTGATTCCTATCCTGGTTCTTTATCTGTAGATGATGGTTGGCGATGGACTTCGTCCCGCTTTCAGCGAACGCAAAGCCAGTTAAATTTCACAAATTCCACACTTCAACCAGGCAACCTGCAACCTTGGCCAAAAGGCCACGCTACGCGAACAACCCTGACAGTACAAACAGTACAACAGTCACAAAACACAGTAACTCAAAACACAACAATACAGGATATCTGTCCACCGCCAGTGCTCTCCCGCTTAACTCGCCACCAAGTGGTTGCAGGTGAAACCGTCGAGAGTATTGCCAACCAATACAACCTTGAGGAGGCTACACTACTTCGATTCAATCCAGCCTTAAACCGGCAGTCAATGCCAGTGGGTCAAGAGATTCTGATTCCGCCATTCAATGGCATCTTGGTGAATGTGCCATTGAATGCCACTTGGCAAGACTTAGCAGACGCCTACGGTGTCCGTGCTGCCGTTTTATTTGAGTTAAATGGTTGTCAAAAACCCTCTAAGCAAGCCTTTATCCCAGGGTTGAATTCCCTTAACAGAAGTATTCCCACAACAACAGGGGAAACTCAGACTGTAGATAACTACACTGGATTGACTAATTATCCCTTACCAACTGTGGCACGGATAGGACTGGATTACGGCTGGCGGCAAGATGCTGGTGAGGATGAAAAGAAGTTTCACGCTGGTGTAGATTTACTGGCACAGGAAGGTACTCAGGTTTTTGCCAGTGATAGCGGTATCGTTGCCTATGCTGGATCACAAGATACTTATGGCAATTTGGTGGTGATTAATCATGAGGGAGGACGCCAAACCCGCTATGCTCACTTAAACCGTACTACTGTCAGTCCAGGTCAGCAGATTAATGTTGGACAGTTATTAGGGACAGTGGGTACTACAGGAAATCCTGACATTAACCAACCCCATCTACATTTTGAGGTTCGTTTGAATTCCCCTGGGGGTTGGGCAGCACAAGATCCAAAATTGCATTTGAAAATTACTCCATAGTAAGCATTGAGCTGACCAAGTTGATCGTCCATGTCCAATAGTCAGCTATTGCTCATCCTGATATAAACCCACTTTCCGCACTTCATTTTGTAGCACAAAAGAACTATCGAGTGCGATCGGCGAAGCCGCGCCAAAGGCGATCGCAAATTCTCTAATATAATCCGAGTAAAAATACTTAGTTGACCGAGAGTTCGCTGGTGCTTGCCGCGAACTTTTTTCAACTGAAGTTATTACGTATAAATAAACTAAAGCATTATATCCCTGTAGGGTGCGTTAATAACGCTACACCATAAGCGCGTTTAGAGGCCAGTTTTGCGTAAGTCCTATTCAAGTTATGGTCAATTCTCGCCAGTTTACGGGGTTTAACCCCCCATAGATAATATCGATTCATAGCTTAATATCAACCCAAGATTCCAACTGCGTACATTCTAAGGGTTTTGTTATCGAAGTCTTTACCTACTCCTGAGCAGGAAGAAAGTAGATCAAATTCCATAGCCTCTCAGGTGTGGAGTGAGGCAATTGACGATAACACAAGGTAACACGTATCACCATTCACAATTCGGGTTTAGGAAGGCTGTTCATGGGATTTCTCAACAATTTCAGTATCAGGTCAAAACTTATATTTATGTTGCTGGCTCTGAGCACTTGCTCGCTGTTCGTGACTGCTTATATCGGTTATCGGAGTGGTCAGTCTCATCTGAGCAAAACAGTATCAAACCAGTTAACCAGTCTACGAGCTTCCAAAGCAGATCAAATAGAATCATACTTTGAAGATATTCGTTATCAAACCCAGACCCTAAGTGAAAACTTAATGGTGGTCGAGGCGATGCAGGAATTTAAGACAGCCTACAACCAACTGCAGCAATCTAGGACACCAAATGATACACCAACTAATTTAGAGGACACCCTCAAGAAATACTACCGTAAGGAATTTTTGACCAAACTAGCGGAAACTAGTGACGGCAAACCTGTATTAGAATCTTACTTACCAGAAACCTCTGCGGCTCGTTACCTCCAGTACTATTACATCGCTACTAACCCCAACCCAGCTGGGGAGAAACATCTCCTAGATGAGCCAGAAGACAAGAGTGAGTACAGTAGTATTCACACCCGCTACCACCCGATTTTTCGCAATATTGTTGAAAAGTTTGGTTACCGGGATATGTTGCTGATTGATCCTAAAACCGGTGAGATTGTCTACTCAGTTTTTAAAGAAACTGACTTTGGCACCAGTCTCACTACTGGACCATACAGTGATAGTAACTTGGCTTTCGCCTTAGGCGACCTCCGAAAAGCCAAGGGAAAGGATTATGTGCAGATCTTTGATTTTGATTCCTACCGTCCTTCTTTTGGAGCCCCAGTAGCATTTATTGCTGCTCCCATCTATGACGGCTCCCAATTTATAGGTGTTTTGGCATTCCAGCTTCCGGTTAATCAGATTAACAATGTCATGACAGGTTACCGTAAATGGAAGAGTAATGGTCTGGGGGATACAGGAGAGATCTATCTAGTCGGAGAAGATTATCTGATGCGATCAGTTTCCCGTTTCCTAATTCAAGACCCGACAAAATATAGTAAAGACTTGCGAGAACATGGTGTAAAGGAACAGATCCTGAAGCGAATCGAGCAGTTCGGTACATCAATTCTTCAACAGCCAGTCAAGACAGAAGCTGTAAAAGCAGCCTTAGCTGGGCAAGAAGGCACCCAGATTATGGATGATTATCGGGGTATTGAAGTTTTGAGTTCCTACGCTCCCTTAAACATCGACGGATTGGAGTGGGTGATCGTCTCCCAGATGGCTCTTACCGAAGCCTATGCCCCAGTTTACGCTTTTCAAAAGAGAGTTTTGGTTTCAGCTGCTTTGCTCATACTGCTGATCACCCTAGTTGCTATGGGGCTCGCCCATGTGTTTGTCCAACCAGTAAGAACTTTAATTGCTAGCGCCCGAAAAGTCAGGGATGGACAAGTTGATGCGGTTGTGAATCTAGACTCGGAAGACGAATTTGGGGAGTTAGCTGAGTCATTTAATCAAATGGTTGGCAGCTTACGCACTCAAACTAAACTGGTCGAGGAGAAAAATCGCGAAAATGAAAAGTTACTGACAAGTGTATTTCCAGACTCCGTAGCCAAACGTCTCAAACGGGGAGAGACAAACATTGCTGATAGTGTTTCCAATGTTACGGTTTTGTTCTGCGACATTGCTGGATTCTGCAAGCTCTCTAGGTCTATGGATACCCATGAAATCATTGCCATTCTTAATGATATAGTAAGTCTGTTCGATCAAGCCACCGCCAAATACGGAATAGAGAAGATTAAAACCATTGGGGACAATTACATGGCAGTCTGTGGATTATCAATCTTACATCTAGACCATCAAAAACGGGCAGTAGATTTTGGCTTAGAAATACTAGCATTGACCCACCGATTCAGTCATGAGCGAGGATTTGATATAGACCTTGAAATCGGTATCCATTCCGGAGATATTGTTGCTGGCATTGTAGGTCGAGAAAAAGTGGTATACGACGTTTGGGGCGATACAGTAAATGTTGCCAATAAGCTAATGTTTTACTGCCCACGGGGAGCTATATTAGTGTCTCAAAATGTCTACAACAGTCTCCATGATATTTACGACTTTGAGCAGGCTGAGGACATCACAACTAATGGTAAAAATCAGCCGAAAGCTTGGTTGTTAAGAACTGCACAGGAATTAGTAGCTTCAACAGTGTAGACATCGGCTTTGCCCAGTTTTGCCCAATTGTGAAAAATCCAAGGGTAATCGGGAATTGGTACTGGGGAATTGGTAATTGATAAAACTATACTTGATTACATTATTTCCAGATTACCATAATACACGAAATTAAGAACCCCCACGCGAGCATTATCCCGTGGGGGATGAAAACTTTTTCAGAGGGTTAACCCTCTTGTTCAAGGGATCGTAAAAGAACGGGACAAGGAGATTGTTTTGATGAGCAAAGTAATATGGGAAAACGATTGGTTTATCTGGGCAATAGCCTTAGGGATAGGGTTTCCGTTCCTGGTAATTATTCTCACAGAAATTACTCATCGTTTACAAAGACGCGGTCAGCCTCTAGCAGCTACACTCTTTCTAGTTCGTAACCGTGTCCTACCGGTCTTAGTATTCCTGCTATTTATCCAGAATGTGCTTGAGTTAGACCTGGATAACAATCTTGTCAAGCTTGTCGAGACCCTGGTGTGGTTCTTTGTTATAGACGCCTCTCTGTCTCTAATCAATTCGGTTTTGTTTGAAGCCGCTGGGGAAAATACATGGCGAGGACGGATCCCAAAACTACTCCTAGATTTGTCAAGATTTTTTTTGGTAGCCCTTGGTGGTGCCATTGTGCTATCGAGAGTGTGGGGAGCCGACCTCGCTGGTCTAGCTACTGCCTTGGGTGTGGGTTCTATTGTTATCGGCTTGGCACTTCAGGACTCTCTGGGCAGCATCTTTTCTGGCATTACCCTACTGTTCGCTCGTCCCTTTGAAGTCGGTGATTGGTTGCAGATGGGAGACAAAGTTGGTCAGGTCATTGATATGAATTGGCGAGCTGTTCACCTGTTAACCCGCACAGGGGACATGATTATTATTCCCCATCGGGTACTTGGGGGAGAAATAGTCCTCAATTACAGCAAACCGAAACGGATTCATGTAGAAACCTTTAGGATTGACTTCGACAGTGATGATCCACCCAACCTAATTAAGCAAGTACTAAAAGAAACAGCACTGGCCACAGAAGGGATATTGAGTGATCCTTCCCCAGAGATCCGCACCATGGAATATAACGACTATCGCGGTAACTATGAGGTTAGGTTTTGTATCGAAGACTATCAGGATGCCCCCAAAATCCGTGAACAGTTGATGACCCGTATCTGGTATGCAGCCCAACGCAACAATCTTGGACCTACCATTCCGATCTATAGACTCCGTAAACTCGATAGTGAACCTAATCAGGCAGATAGCACTTTGACGAAGTTTACCGAGAGCCTGAAGTCAATACCTGTCTTTGTTCCTGTAGCTAAACAGCAAAAGAACTTGGAGAATTTCTCGAAAGGAGCAGTCCTACAACATTTCGGTGTGGGAGAAACAGTGATTCGTCAAGGGGATCCTGGTCATGCTTTGTACATTATTATTGA
>NZ_JAAHFV010000155.1:0-14387 GCF_010672755.1 Moorena sp. SIO1F2 | reverse complement strand
TATTGCTAGTAAGTAGATAATGTTAGGTCACGACATAAAGTGATACCATATAAAATAGCTCCTAGGTTCTACCACACTAAATGCATCTACTCCGATGCTCAAGAGTCATTGTCTAACCGGGAGGTAATCTATGACTTCTCAAGAAACCGGAGCTTCGAGCTATGCAAGTTCTGCTTTAGGACAGGGTGTCTATGGGGAGGTGAAACTGGTGAAACTAAGGTACTCTCAAAGAGATGATTTTTCGGAGGCTTCACCAAAAGGACAAGGAAAAGGGCTTGGGGTAATAGGAATACCTTTTACCTTTGTCCATCAGGCGAGCGTGTCATTCCCTGTAAGCATGTAACTCGCTCTAGCCCAACTGCACTAGGGTGTTCTAGGATTAAGTTTTCCTGTATTGATCTTCACCTAACCCAAGGAATTAGTAAGGCATCTACAGTTCAAGGGGATAACCGAATCAGTGAATTTACCTATGGGCTTTTGTGTTGAGGTAGATTGTCCTGCAGGAAATCGCTATTCTGAGGTAGATTCACTGAAAACTTTGCTAAGTTTGCTAAGGTAGCCATCCTGACATGGCTAATCCTAGTATCTACCTGTGAAGACATCGGTTCTAACTGTAATTGAGAGTAGGACACTATGTTAACCAAGCTGTTAGGAAAAGTTCTGCTCGTTGGTATGCTCACTTCCTTAGTGAGCTGTAGTCAACCAGCCGAACAATCAAACCCTAGCTTAGAGCCATCGACAATTTCTGAAGACACTAAGGTGATTGTATTAGGTGATATTTCAAAGAATCCAGCCAAAAAGATCCGCCGCTTCCAGCCCCTGGCAAATTACCTGGCTGAGAAGTTGAGTGAGTTCGATATTAACACTGGCGAAGTAAAAATTGCCTCCGATTTTCCTACCATGATCAGCTGGCTCAAAGAAGGGGAGGTACACCTATACTTCGATAGTCTCTACCCAGCCATGAGGATTAATCAAGAGTCTGGTGCTCAACCAATTTTGCGCCGCTGGAAACGGGGTGATGCTGAGTACCACACGATTATCTTTACTATGAAAGACCGAGGGATTAAATCCCTAGCTGACCTCAAGGGTAAGAAGGTCGCGTTTGATGATAGACAATCGACCTCTGGCTATATGTTACCTATGGCTGCTCTCATTGAAGCAGGTTTGAAGCCTAATGAAAAGGGATCAGCCAGTGATGTAGTTGCAGCTAATGAGGTGGGGTATATCTTCAGTGATGATGATGAAAATACTATCCAATGGGTGATTAGCTCAAAGGCAGACGCTGGTGCAGTGGATAACCAGACTTTCGAGCAAGTCCCGGAGGATGTCCGGGACGCCATGACTATTTTGGCTGAGACGGACAAGGTGCCTAGGCAAGTCGTGATGGTTCCAGGCAATATGGATCCTGAGTTAATGGCTCAGCTCAAGAGTATTCTGACTACCATGCATAACGACCCCAAGGGCAAAGAAGTGCTGACTAAGTTCCAGAAGACTGCTAAGTTTGATGAATTCCCAACTCTACAGGGGTTGGAAAGGATGCAACAATTATACAACATTGTTGAGAATCGGTAAATTGCATGGGCAGATTTAGCTGGAGACAATGGCCATTAGCCACTAAACTGACAATGACTATGACTAGCTTGGTCATTGTGGCAGTGGCTAGTGTCACCATGCTATCTCTGCACCGTGAGCAACAAACCTTTCGTAAAGAACTCAAGCAACAGGCGAATCTATTGCTTAATACTCTGATCTTAGTGACTGCTGATGCGCTCTACCTTGCAGATGCTGATGCTTTGGAGCAGGTCATGGAGCAGCTGGGGGATCAGGGGTTAGTGGAGGAGGGTTTCATATACCAAAAAGATGGACGGATCGTAGCCAAAGCCGATTCGGTAGACGGTCAGGTGTATAGTCTCGAGAGTAACTCTGTTGGCCAGGAGCTGCTAAGGCTAAAACCTGATAAGATATATGTTGAGTGGGATGCTGACCAACTTACTGTTGGGAAAGCAGTGATTCTCGGGAATCAGACAGTGGGAGCGATTAGTGTCGGACTGTCTACAGCTCCCCTGAATAATAAAATTGCTGCGGTACGTAATCAAGGTCTAGTGGTGGCAGTAACCGCAGCGGCTGCCGGTACCCTGTTGGCACTGCTGCTGAGTCGGTCAATCACTGAACCATTGCAACAGATGACTGCTGCAACCAAGCGTTTGGCTGCTGGGGACTTGAACCAGAAGATTACTGTTCACACCAAGGATGAGCTAGCGATGTTGGCAGATTCCTTCAACCGGATGACTTCCCGGCTGCGAAAAGTCATTGAAAATTTGGAACAGCGAGCTGAAGCTCTGCGCCAAAGTGAAGGGAAAAATCGAGCCTTGCTCAATGCTATCCCGGATTTAATGTTGCACTTTAGTCACGATGGTACATTTCTAGATTATAAAGCGGCAAGGAATCATAGCTCTTTTGGGTTTGGAGATCAAGTCTTGGGTAAAACGGTGTATAATGTATTACCACAAGGGATAGCTCAACTTTATATCAGCAATGTTCAGCAAGCTTTGGAAACTGGGGAGATCCAAATCTTTGAACATGAGAGGTTTATTAATGGCCAACGCCGCCATTTTGAAGCACGGATTGTGGTCAGTGGAGATAAAGAAGTGCTGACCATTGTCCGGGATATTACGGATAACAAGTTGGCTCAGATTGAGTTGCAACAGGCAAAAGAAGCGGCTGAAGAAGCCAACCATGCCAAGAGTGCGTTTATGGCTAGTATGAGCCATGAGCTACGGACACCCCTGAACGGTATTCTGGGCTTAAGTCAGTTGCTTTGGGAAGATGCCGAGGAGTTAGGCTATGACGAGTTCGTCTCTGACTTAAAGGAGATTTGGAACTCTGGTACGCACCTGCTCACACTGATCAGTGATGTTCTAGACATTTCAAAGATTGAAGCAGGCAAGATGAACCTCTACTTAGAGAGCTTTGATGTTACCACCCTGATAGTGGAATTGGAAAGCCTTGCTAAGCCACTGATGCAGAAAAAGAACAATAGTCTAAAGATCAGCAGTGCTGACTCTCTCGGGACAATGGTGGCTGACCGGACTAAGCTCAAGCAGGTTCTGTTAAACTTGCTAAGTAATGCTGCCAAATTCACTGAGACAGGCACGATTACTTTTAGCATTAAGCGTGAAGGAAGTAACCATAGGAATGGCAAGAACGAACTCATTTTGGAGTTATCCCAACCTTATTCGAGATCCTCAAGTGCTTCCTACACCACAATCGATATCCCTACTTCCCACAATACCTTAGCAAATCTCGAATCTGATGATTGGTTGATCTTCTCGGTAGCTGATACTGGCATTGGTATGACTCCAGAACAGCTTAACAAAGTATTTCAACCATTTACCCAGGCAGATAATTCAACCACCAAAAAGTATGGTGGAACGGGTTTAGGTCTTTCCATCAGCCAACGCTTCTGCGACATGATGGGTTGTCAAATTATGGTGGAAAGCCAAATTGGTGTTGGCTCTACCTTTACCATCCGTTGCCCTGCTGTAGTAAATGACCCCAAAGCAGAAACACCTAAGGGCTAAATGGGTAATGAGTAATGGGTTAAGTGAAGGCAAAAGGTAAAAGGTAAAGTTTTCACATTTGAGCTTTCACATTTGAGCTTTCACATTTGAGCTTTCACATTTCACATGACAGCTTTCTTCTTTAATTCTTCATATTTCATCATTCATGATTTGCCTCAAATGCTGTCAGTGATACTATCAAAGTTAAATGCCTTGACCCGAACTCCTGGAACTACGATGTTACCGTAGCGCTGTACTTGGCTTAGGGCATCGATTTCTTTTAACATTTGAGGCAGGCTTTGGTTAAAGCGCAGGTTTTTAATCGGGTAGGCAATCTGACCGTCTTCAATCCAGAATGTGCCGTCACGGGTCATACCTGTGACCTCTAGGGTTTTGGGATTAACATAGCGCACATACCAAGCACGATTTACCAAAATACCTCGCTCTGTCTGGGCAATCAGGTCAGCTAGACTTTGGCTAGAACCGGACATGACAATGGGAAACAATAGTCCGGTGGGATCTTTGCCTTTCTGAGCTGCCCAATAGCGGCTATAGTAAAGGATTTGGGGAATACCGTCCTTAATCACCTCGGTATAGCGATTACTCAATCCATCCCGAAAGCAAGTGCCTAATTGGAGTAGGGGATGAGCAGGGTCGCGTTGTACCTGCACTATAGGGCTAAACATTGGCTGACCCAAGCGGTTACCAGTGGGCTTACCGGTTTGATCACTATGGGACATAAAGGAGCGTCCTTCATCGGCTGCCCGAGCATCCATATTCCAGATTACCCAAGACAGTAATTCCGCAAAGGCAGCACCATCAAATATAACTGGGTAGGTACCTGGATTCACCTTACGGGGGTGACGTGAGGCTTTAGCTCGTTCAATTAGAGCTGTTATCGATGACTTCTCTAAAATCGGTAACTGCTCTACGGCAAAGGCAGTGCTTTGACTCCAACTCGAACCATCGTCTATACGGGCTGTAACGCTACAATCTGCCTCTGTACCTTGGTCTAACGCTCGTAACCCTTGGGAGTTGCCCACAACTCGTAAAAAGGCTTGAGTACTAAGCTTACCAGACCCTTCGACTCCTGCCTTAGCAGTTAAGGTACATACTCCCTTGACCATTTCTCCCCGTTCCAAGGGGGAAAGGGTAGCAGTGGCTTGATCGAAGGCTGGGGTGCGTTGCTCATAATCCTGGGCTTCCAGTAGGGGTACCCATTCAGGATCTTCTGGGGCAATGCGAGCCAGTTGTTCTGAACGTTGGATAGTTTGGGCTATTGCCTCTGGGTCTAGTTCTGTTGTGGTAGCAGAGGCACAACGCTTACCGAAATAACTGGTAATGGTAAGTTGGCAGCGTTGGCGGCTGATATTCTGGGTAATCTGATTTTCCGAGAAGCGGCTAAGAAATTCGTCACCAAGGCTGAGACTGACGAATACCCCTTCTGCCTGGGATTGGGCAATGACTGAATCGACTAAGGATAGGGCTTGATCTTTGCGATCGCATATCGGAGCAGCAGCTAGGGTCATTTCCTGTGGGGATGGGCTTGATAAGCGGCGAATTATTCTAGTAAAAAAATATTATCCTGTAGTATACCAAAAATGTCTCAGCATATAGGAAAAGGGTGAATGAGAACGATACCGCTGCTAGCTGCCACTATCATCAGTTTTGGTTTGACAAGTGTTGGTCAAGCTCAAGGTAAAGAGATTCCTGAGTATAAAGGAACCAAGCAGTTGATGGAAGGTCCATACTCCAATAACCTGGATGCGGCTTCATACTTTCAAGTTGGCGTGAAACTGTACGGACGTCGGGACTTTCCTGGGGCAGAGCGCGCTTTTCGTAAAGCCCTTGAGTTTGACCCCTATATGGCCATGGGACGTTATTTGTTGGCGAATACGTTTTTGCAGCAGGGTAAGAACCAGCTGGCATTGGAACAATACCAAATTGCTATTGCCCTTGACCCAACCTTGTCACAAGCTTATTACAACTTAGGCATTGCTTTTTACAAGGAAGGGGCACCCGATAGTGCGATCGCTGCTTATCGACAGGCGTTGTCTTTCAACCCTGAATCAGCAGATATTTACTATAACTTAGGGTTAGCCCTGGAATCTCAGGGTAATCAAGAAGAGGCGATCGAACACTACCAAGCCACCATTCGCCTAGACCCAGATTATGGCAAAGCCTACTATAACATGGGACTGATTTTAGTCGAGCAAGACCAGATTGGACCAGCAACTACTGCACTCAGACAAGCAGTTCGCACTCAACCTAAATTGCAGAAAGCACACTACCAGTTGGGACTATTACTGGTGGAGCAAGGGGAAAAGTCAGCGGCAGAGGAATCCTTTAGGGAAGCAGTTAAGGTTGACCCGAACTTGGCTCCGGCTCAGTATCAATTAGCGGTAATTTTGTTTGAGAAAGGGGAGTTGGCGGAAGCGATTACTCGGTTTCGCTTGGTGACGGAACTGGAACCGGAAAATGTGGATGCTTACCGACAGCTAGGGGCAGCACTGACAGCCAATGGTGAATACGCCGAAGCAGTAACCACACTCAAATTAGCTGTGCAACTGGATCCTTACCACGCCTTGACCCACTACAACCTTGGTGTTGCTCTACAACAGCAAGAACAGTATGAGGAAGCCATGGCTGAATATCAGCAAGCTCTTAGCCTGTCTCCGGCATTAGCAGAAGGTCATTACAACTTGGGTGTAGTTTTAGAAAAGTCTCAACAGCGAGAGGAAGCTCTCTCTTCTTTGGTCAAAGCTAGAGAGTTATTCGCCTTTGCTGGTAATGAGGAAAAGGTGACAGAGGTTGATGAGTACATCAAGCAGCTAGAAGCACAAGACAAGTTGGTTGATACTCAAGAAACTCCTGAGGTAGACTCTCCTGAAATTCCACAGATGAAGTCTCCTGAAATTCTGGAGGTAGAATCCCAACCTAAACAGGTAAGGGGTCTCCCGTTATACCCTGAGGGTTAGCGGGAGACGGGGCGTATAAAGTGCGGACGCAGGTTCCGCACACAGCCCCTTGGGAATTACCTGACAGGGTATTTTGGCGCAAGGACATAACTCTTTAACTGCTCAATTGTCACACCGCCACAAGAAGCTACAAAATAAGAACCTGTCGGTGAAAACCTTTTTATCGCCATAAAACTGCCCTTTTGTATTCAGAAAATCAGGAACGAATCAATCTACTGGTTACAGTTTTGATATTTGCTATTAACTTAACCGGAGCTACTTTAGGATTGAGATCCACGAGCAGATGGAGGTGGTCACTTTCTCCGTTCAACTCTATCAGGTGGCATTCCCACTTAACACAAGTGTCCGAGCAGATTTGCTGCGCGCCTTTTCGCGCAGCGGAGGCCGTAGGCCACATCAAAATTTGTTCTGATCTAACTTGACGTCTGTTTATCGTCTTACTGTAGACATTGTAATAGTAAGACGATAAACAGACCTGTTTTCTTTTGTATAATTACCTTTCATAACTATACGATAAATGCTACAATACTACTATGATACTCACTTACTGCTACCGAATCAAGCCAAGTCCTGAACAAATTGTCACCATGGAACGGTGGCTCGAATTGCTTCGACGCCACTGGAACTATGCATTAGGACAAAGGCTTGATTGGCTCAATCGGACTCGTTCCCCGATTGATAGGTGTAGTCTGGTAAGTGAGCCGATCGGTGAGATTCCAGAAGAGGTAAATTACTACACTCAACAAACAGCCCTCAAGGAGACAAAACGACTGTTTCCTGAATATAAAAAAATTTATGCAGAGACTCAACAAGTTAATCTGCAAAGGTTAAACAAAGCCTGGAAAAGATGGAGAAGACCTGACGCAAGTGGTAAACGTGGGGGTAGACCTCGCTTTAAAAAAGCTGGAGAACTTAGATCGTTTGTATTCCCTAGGGTCAATAATTCTAAGGCTGGGGCACACTTGGTTGATGGTGTTTTAAAGTTAAGTCGAATCGGGTCAATGCCTGTTGTAATGCATCGACCATTGCCTGTTAGCGAAGCTTGCCCGAAGGGCGTGGGTTTTGTCCTTAAGCAATGCACCATTGTCAAGAAGGCTGATGGTTGGTACTGCTGTCTTGCAATGAAAGACGACACTGTACCTGAACTACTATCCATAGATTCAGTTAAGTCTGCCGTTGGTATTGACGTTGGCCTAGAGAAATTTTTGACCACATCTGACGGAGAGGCAATACCTATTCCGCAGTTTTACAGGAAAGCTCAGGATAAACTTGCTCAGGCTCAAAAAGTAATGTCGCGCCGCGTCAAGGGTTCTAAGAATTGGAAAAAATCAAAGCATAAAGTAGCTTTGTTGCACCTTCACTTAACCCGTTGCCGGAAGGAATTTCATTATCAGGTTGCTCATTGGCTATGTAGTAAATACGACCTAATTGCTCACGAAAATTTAAACATCAAAGGACTCGCTCGAACTAAGTTAGCGAAATCAATACACGATGCAGCCTGGGGAGCATTCTTGGAAATATTACAAGTAGTGGCGGTAAAACGCGGCTTGTTAGTTCAGGAAGTTAACCCACGTGGAACGAGTATTGAGTGCTTTAATTGTGGCTCATTAGTTGAGAAAAGTCTAAGTGATTCGGCGAAGCCGACGCTGCGCGAACGTGTTCATTGTTGTTCCAGTTGTAACGTAAAAATTGACAGAGACTGGAACAGTGGCATCAATATTTTAAATCGTGGATTATTGGCGGTTGGACTGCCGCTCAATGGCTGTGGTAAATCGGCACAAGATGCCGTGGAGCAGCAAGTCTCATTTGTGAATCTGAGAAGCCCACATCATAATCTTTGATTTGATGTGGGAGTAGTCACGAAACTCCTAAGGTAGAGTCCACTGAAACTGAACATATGGAACCGGAAAAGTCTGAACCAGACAGAGGGATTCCTAAGCTTTAAATGGGTAAGCGGTCAATATCAGGGTTGGAGCCAATAATAACCATAAGCATATCTTTGTACAGAGGTTGATTAGGGTCAGGGTTAATCTCAAATTCAGCATCTCCCTTAATAGCCAGGACAGTCAAGCCATAGCGCTTGCGCAATTCCAGTTCCAAAATGGTTTTGCCATCAAATTTTTCTGGCACTCTGACCTCGACAATACTGTGCTTAGAGTCTAGGTCAAACCATTCCAAAATGGATGGTTTGGTGAGGGAGCGTGCTAAAGCACAACCTGCGTCATTCTCAGGAAAAACTACATGATCGGCTCCTACCCGTTTTAACAGCTTGCCATGAACTTCTGAGGAAGCTTTAGCAATGACGTAAGGAACTCCTGCTTCTTTTAAGTTGAGGGTGGTGATAATGCTTTCTTGTAAATAGTTACCGATGGCAATAATTACTGTGTCAAATTCTAAAATCCCGGCTTCTTTCAATGCTAATGGTTCTTTTGAATCGAGCTGCACAGCATGGGAAGCTATTTTTTCGGTTAACACTTGGCAAACTAGTTTTTCATCAATATCAGTACCCAGAACCTCATAGCCAAGTTGGTATAGTGTGGAACAGACAGCTCGACCAAAACGCCCTAGTCCAATAACGGCAAACTGTTTATTTTCTTTGGGTAGGTTACGCAAAAACGTTAAAAATGATAGATTCACTTCGGCCTCCTTTGATAACTGCTATAGTAAGTTTTTATTACTTGTTACTTGTTGATTTTTAAGTGTTAATTGCCATTGGAAATTTGCCATTACCAAGCCAGTATACCTTTTACCTAGGATTATCCCACAAGTAAGTTTTCTTCTGGATACTGAACTGCGCTGGGA
The DNA here is from genome assembly GCF_010672755.1 of Moorena sp. SIO1F2. NCBI lineage: Bacteria > Bacillati > Cyanobacteriota > Cyanophyceae > Coleofasciculales > Coleofasciculaceae > Moorena > Moorena sp. SIO1F2. Next base: position 5,047 of record NZ_JAAHFV010000155.1, on the reverse strand, counting down.
CGGGGTTCTCCTAGTAGGGATGCCATGAGCAACAAAACTCCAACCCTGCCAATGTACATCGTTCCAATTAACACTAGCTTTGCCAAGGTAGAAACGTCTGGGGTAATCCCTGTGGAAAGACCGACAGTAGCAAAGGCTGAGACAACTTCAAATAAAATCTCAATAAAATCCATATTTGGCTCAGCTAGGGAAATTAAAAGTGTTGAGAGAATTACTGTAGCGAATGATCCGACTAAGACTCCAATGGCTTTTAGAATTAGCTCAATTGGCACCTGACGCTTATATAGATAAACCTCTTCTTTGCCTTGTAAAATTGCTTTGGTAGAACTAACTAAAATTCTTACTGTTGTAGTCTTGATGCCACCACCTGTTCCTCCTGGACTGGCTCCAAAAAACATCATTGCAATGGTAATAAATAACCCGGCTGTGGTCATTTTACCAAGATCAATGGTGTTAAAGCCTGCGGTTCTGGTGGTCACTGACTGAAACCAGGCTTTGATAAATTTGTCTGATAATGTTGAAGGTCCTAGAGTGTTATAATTATTAAATTCGATGAATAAAAATGCGATTGCTCCCACTATCAACAAAAAGATAGTAGTGCTAGTAACTACTTTAAAATTAAGGGAAAATTCCAGAGACTTACGTCGTCGGAGCATGCGATCGCGCAACCAAAGATAAAACTCAAAAATTACCTGTTGACCAATGCCACCGCAGATAATTAGAGCTGTGATCACTAGGTTCAGTAGAAGAGATGACTGATAACTTGTTAAACTGTCTGGAAAAAGACTAAATCCAGCATTATTCCAAGCACTGATGCTATGAAAAATGGCTAACCAGAGTCCCTGGTATAATCCATAATCGGGAATAAACACTAGTAAAAGTAGAAAAATCCCTGTGATTTCAAAAATTATTGCTGTGGCAATGATAGAACGAATTAATGCTGCACTGTCTTGTAAACCTTGTCGATCTAAGGCTTGTTGAATGGCGATTTTCTGCTTCAATTTGAACTTGCGCCCCAGTATTAAAATGAGAAATGTGGTGGTGGTCATATAGCCCAAACCGCCAATTTGGAAGAGGGCAAGCACAATCAACTGTCCCCAGAAGGAAAAATAGGAGCCAGTATCGACAACCACTAGACCAGTAACACAGACAGCAGAGGTTGAGGTGAATAGTGCCACCATGGGGTTAGTCCATGTGCCATCACTAGCAGCAAATGGCATCATTAGCAAAACAGTTCCGATGGCAATTACGGAAAGGAATCCAAGGCAAATGGTTCGGGGAATAGTCATTGGTCATTTGTGATTTGTCTTTGTCCTTTGTCTTTGTCATTGTTCATTTGTGATTTACCATCTGTCAAGACCCTTTTTCCTTAGTAGCGGCCCACCGCGTGCCCCCGTCGAATTGGGTATGGTTTATGGAAGTGAGAACCGCTATAGTTGGTGATACGGAACGATGCTTGTGGACATGATATGACATTAAGTCTTGAAAAATTGAGTCTTGAAAAACAGATTCAGGAATTTTATGATGCCTCTTCTGGCTTGTGGGAAGCAGTTTGGGGTGAACATATGCACCATGGCTATTATGGCTGGGCGGGTACTGAGAGGAAAAACCGATATCAGGCACAAATTGACTTGATTGATGAATTGCTCTGTTGGGCTGAAGTGGAGCAAGCTAGTACTATTTTGGATGTCGGTTGTGGGATTGGTGGCAGTTCACTTTATTTAGCGCAACAGTTTGAAGCAAATGTTACTGGCATTACGTTAAGTCCAGTTCAAGCATCACGAGGAACTCAACGAGCGCAAGAGGCTGGGTTGGCGACACGGGTTCAGTTTCAGGTTGCTAATGCTTTGGATATGCCTTTTGCTGATGAAACGTTTGATTTTGTCTGGTCGATGGAGAGTGGAGAACATATGCCGGACAAGCAACAGTTTCTTCAAGAATGTTATCGGGTGCTTAAACCTGGGGGAAGGTTTTTAATGGCAACTTGGTGTCACCGTCCGATCACCTTGGCGACGGGACAATTGACAACAGATGAACAGCAGCATTTGGCTGAAATTTATCGGGTTTATTGTTTGCCTTATGTGATTTCGTTGCAGGAGTATGAGGAAATTGCTGGCAATTTGAATTTCCAAACTATTCGGACGGCGGATTGGTCAGATGCGGTTGAACCGTTTTGGGATATTGTGATTGATTCTGCTTTTGAGCCGAAAGCGATTTTAGGGTTGCTTAAAAGTAATTGGAAAATTGTGGAAGCGGCACTGTCGATGGGGTTGATGAGTCGAGGGTATCGCCGGGGGTTGATTCGTTATGGGTTGTTGTATGGCAGCAAGTGAGGATTGTAACGGAAATCATTTGCTGATACCTTGAGTTATCAAAATCAGTTGTATATGACCCAAATCTGATGATTCCTATGGGGTCATCCCATGTTAATTAGCAGTTTATTTTACGGAAAGGAGGTCAAATCCCGTGAAGTAATTATATATATAACAGTGAGTTAGTTGCCAATGGCAATTTGGCATGGGCAATGGTAAATCCATCGATTATTGTGGTAAGCACTAATGCTAGTAAAAATTAGTGCTATATTACTAGATTTTATCCTAGGTGGCTGAACGTGTTAGGTGGCTGTATCTTGTAGCTTTAAATTTTAATTAGGAGTAGGTCATGAACCACTTTACTGTGCTTATGGAGTTTTTGCGCGATCGCCAAAGATTCCTGAAGGAGGTTGACCAAGGGATTAGGATTGATATCAAGATTATCTCTTTATTGATTGCTAGCTCGGCATTTTTTGGGATTTATGGTGCAATTATCGGCTCGTTTAGTGGCCCCCTCCAGATTATCTCTTCAGCTATCAAATTACCGGCGCTATACCTTTTAACGCTGTTGATTTGTTTACCGACTTTATATTTTTTTGAGATTAGCTCAGGCTCTAAACGTAGTTTTGGGCAGTACCTAGCTTTGCTTTTGGCGGCGACATCTGTGATTAGTGTGATGCTATTTGGCTTTGCTCCTATCACTCTCTTTTTCCGTCTCTCGATTGATGATTATACATTTTTTCAGCTCTTAAATATAGTAATATTTGGCATCACTGGGTTAATTGGTGTCAATGTGTTTTACCAATGCATGGGATTGATCACTGAGCAAGAAGCTGAAGAAAACAAATATCGCACTAGGATTCTTAAAGCTTGGTTAGTGCTCTATGGATTTGTTGGTAGCCAATTGGGATGGACCCTCAGACCATTCTTCGGAGCTCCTGGGGAACCTTTTGCCCTATTTCGCGAGCTAGAGAGTAATTTTTATATGCATGTGTTGCAGTTAATTGGTAGAATGCTGGGTTGGGGTTAAGGCTTACTATTGATTTGCTATTTTGAAGCCACACTTGTGGCAGGTATAGCGCTGCGCGCAGCGCTATTTATTACAGCAGTTTTCAAGTCGGTCAGGTACAAATTTATGGCTTTTAGGGAGCAGGGAGCAGGGAATAGGGAGCAGGGAATAGGGAATAGGGAATAGGGAATAGGGAACAGGGAAAAATTATGTGTATCTCAGGTGCGACTCGTGGCGAATTTAATAATTAGATGCGGAAAGCGCACCTCATAGTTATTAAAAACGCTGTATATCGATAACGGATGGGATTGTTTGGGTGAGATGCTGTTAATAATACTTGATTTATTCGCAGTGTGGTTTTAACTATTGGTGGATGATTGGGATTGGTACAAGATATCATAAAATGGTTAACAGGAGCGAGATGATATGTCATCAAATTTAGGTAATTTAGAGATTACGTCAGAGGATATCAGAAACCTGGTAGATCTGAATTTTGCTAAGCTGGTGGCTATTGATTTTTGTCGGGGGTTTATATTTAAGAAGCCTAAGAATATGTTATCGATTCTGTTAACTGAGATATTTATATTGGGTCTGAGTTTAATTTTATTTTTGCCTCCAATCCTGATTTTTATGAAAAATTCAGGCAATTTGCCTGAAGACCAGGCTGGGATAACTGGGCTATTTACTATACTGGTGGGATTGTTTGTTTCAGGGATAGTGATTGGTAATGTATATCTTTATAAACAAGGAAAGCGAATTAAGTCTTTGGTTAGGTTAATGGATCAGGTTGATAACTATAATGGTGTGATTAAAGCGATTGATTTAGCTGAACGAATAGAGGCAATTGAGGGCTCAATTACTGAGTTCAAGCACTCTGAAAGCCGGAGAAAAGTTATTGAATCTCTAGCTATTACTAAACAAAGTTTAGTGAATGCTTTACAAGTGGAAAATTTAATCAGAAGTCATAATAATTTAATTGACAGCCGTCAGGTAGTTTTAAGCAATCTTGATGATAATTTGGCTACTTTGATGGCTTTTGAGCTGAGTGACGAAACTGGTGAATATGGTCGCTTACTTAATCAGTCTCTTCAGATTGGTATGAGTGTACATAAGGAGGTGATAAATTTACGAGGTAAGCGGTAGTTATTTTAAGGTTTTTTGGGTTTAAGGTTGTCTGTCAGAATGAAGAATGAAGAATGCAGAATGAAGAATGCAGAATGCAGAATTAAGAATGTAGAATGTAGAATGTAGAATGTAGAATGTAGAAGGTAGAATGTAGAATGTAGAAGGTAGAAGGTAGAAGGTAGAATGTAGAAGGTAGAAGGTAGAAGGTAGAAGGTAGAATAGGCATTTGATTCCGGGCTGGATCGCCCGACGCCTTCCAGTACCTGCGTCGGCATTGGCGTCATGACCGGCGTCACCGTCACCGGCGACCGGGTACATGGGCTTGACCACCATGCCCTCACCGCCGCCCTCGGTCATCGTGGTCCACCATCGGGTGGCCTCGGCCACCGCGGTCTCGTCCGCAGGGTCAAGAATCCGACGCTCGGTGGTGGCGATGAAGTCGGACGCTTCCGCCAGCCGATCACACTCGGCGAGGTGCCAGCGATTGGCTCGGCGGGCGGTGGTCTCGCCCTCTGCGGCCAGGATGGTGAACGGGGCGAAGCGAACCCCTTCGATACCGCTGGTGGGGGAGAGGTAGTTGCGGTAGGCGGTGCGGAATCGA
>NZ_JAAHFV010000154.1:0-14490 GCF_010672755.1 Moorena sp. SIO1F2 | reverse complement strand
AGCTGCTTTACCGTAGTTAATAGAGCAAGCCAAGCTTGCTCTAATATCCTCTACTCACGCCCGTCACTGCTAGCAGGCCATCAGAATTGTTGTCTGTAATGTGGACACTATGGGCGGAGTAGCTCACCAGAAGGCTGATTTTCCTTAAAAATATAGCCATGCCCTGACATTCTAGGACACTAAATCGGTTCGTGCCTCGCCTGCCTTGATAATCCCTGTTACTTTTGTTGATATAAGTATTCAACCCTAATCTCGTGAACATTCCAAGCCAAATTTCAACCCTTATTGCTGGCATTTTCATAACCCTGATTAGTCTCTGGTACGGTCAGAATCATGGACTTATGCCAGTAGCCGCCTCCTCAGAAGCCGGTGATGTAGATGGTCTGTTCAACTTGATGATGACCATTGCCACTGGTCTATTTATCCTCATCCAAGGGGCACTTATCCTAATAGTCATCAAATTTCGTAGACAAAAAAATGACCAAACCGATGGGCCATCGACCCATGGCAATATCCCCCTAGAGATCCTTTGGACCGCAATCCCGACGGTGATTGTCTTTGTCCTAGCTGTCTATAGCTTTGAGGTCTACAACGCTATGGGAGGTCTGGATCCCATGGCTTCTCATGACCACCATCAGCAGGAAATTGCCCACAATCATCAGATGTCACCATCTGGGCAAGAGGGGAATGAAAGTCTGATTGCCATGGTTCCAGGTCAAGGCACAGTTGCCCTAGGTATTGGAGCGCCTCCAGGACAAGAAGGTCAAGGTGAACCCCTAGAGGTTAATGTCGCTGGTATGCAGTATGCCTGGATTTTCACCTACCCTCAAACCGGTGTTATGTCTGGGGAAATGCATGTCCCAGTTGGACAACCGGTTAAGCTGAATATCGAAGCTAACGATGTGATCCACGCCTTCTGGTTGCCAGAGTTTCGGATTAAGCAAGATGCTATCCCAGGTCGGATTAGTCAACTAGGGTTTACAGCAACTAAAGTGGGTGATTACCCGATCATCTGTGCTGAACTCTGCGGGTCCTACCATGGAGGAATGAAAACTCGATTAATCGTTGACACACCGGAAGACTATCAAGCCTGGGTTAAGGAAAATCAATTTGCTAGTGCAGACACCATGGAAAAAGCGGTGGCTATCAACCCTGCTGCCATGTCAGAGGGTGAGTTCTTGGCTCCCTATGCCTCTGAAATGGGTATTGATTCCCAAACTCTCCAACACCTAGACCACTCTCACCATCATCCTGGAATTATCCAATAAGTTCATATTAGAATTAAGAATTTAGAATTAAGAATTTAGAATTAAGAATTTAGAATTAAGAATTTAGAATTAAGAATTTAGAATTAGTTCATTCTCCATTCTCCATTCTTCATTCTTCATTCTCCATTCTCCATTTTCCATTCTCCATTCTTCATTCTTCATTCTTCATTCTTCATTCTTCATTCTCTTGCCTATTGCCTCTTGCCTATCCTTTTAGTCCATCACACCTCCACTATCCCATGACGACGCAATTAGAAAAACCGGAATCTGTCAAAGATGCTGGTCATGTTGAAGAACATGAGCGGCGTTGGCAAGATTACTTCACCTTCAATACCGACCATAAAGTGATTGGGATTCAATACCTGGTCACTTCATTTGTGTTCTATTTCATCGGTGGCGCATTAGCTGGATTAATTCGCACTGAGTTGGCAACACCAGACCCGGATTTATTGAGCCCTTTAACCTACAACCGAGTGTTCACCATGCACGGAACAATTATGTTGTTCCTATGGATTATCCCGGCTGGTGCTGCTTTTGCTAACTATCTGATTCCCTTGATGATTGGGGCAAAGGATATGGCATTCCCCAAGCTGAATGCGGTGGCATTCTGGATGAATGCTGTGGGGGGTTTGCTGTTAATGAGTAGTTTTTTCGTAGGTGCTCCCGAAGCCGGTTGGACCTCTTACCCCCCTTTGAGCTTGATTAGTTCTCAGGTGGGTGAAGAAATTTGGATTCTGAGCATCCTGGTGATCGGGACTTCCTCAGTGCTAGGGGCGCTTAACTTCTTCACCACTATTGTGAAGATGCGCACACCTACCATGACTATTCATGATATGCCTCTGTTTTGCTGGGCAATGTTAGGAACCTCAATCCTAGCTTTGATTGGTACTCCAGTCCTAGCAGCAGCGTTAATTTTCCTGTCCTTTGATTTAATTGCTGGCACCAATTTCTTTAACCCGACTGGGGGAGGAGACCCAATTGTTTACCAGCACATGTTCTGGTTTTACTCCCACCCGGCGGTGTACATCATGGTGCTACCGTTCTTTGGGGTAATTTCCGAAATCCTACCGGTGCATGCCCGTAAGCCGGTTTTTGGCTATCGTGCGATCGCATACTCCAGTATGTTGATTTGTTTCCTAGGACTAATTGTCTGGGCGCACCATATGTTCACTAGTGGCACTCCTGGTTGGTTGCGGATGTTCTTTATGGCTGCCACCATGCTGATTGCTGTGCCCACAGGGATTAAGGTGTTTAGCTGGGTGGCAACGATTTGGGGCGGAAAAATCAGCTTAAATAGTGCCATGCTCTTTGGTATGGGCTTTATCTCGGCATTTTTGATTGGGGGTCTCAGCGGTGTCATGCTCGCTTCCGTTCCCTTTGATGTCCATGTTCATGACACTTATTTCATTGTCGCTCACTTCCACTACGTTCTATTTGGTGGTAGTGTGCTCGGATTATTTGGCGCAGTTTATCACTGGTTCCCCAAAATGACCGGGCGAATGGTCAACGAAACCTTAGGACGCATTCACTTTGTGTTGACCTTCATTGGTCTAAATATGACCTTTTTGCCGATGCATGAGCTAGGTCTATTGGGTATGAACCGTCGGGTTGCTATGTATGACCCCCAGTTTCAAAGCCTCAACATGATCTGCACTATTGGCTCCTATCTTCTAGCGGTTTCTACCATACCCTTTGTGATTAACATCCTCTGGAGTGTGAACCGTGGTAAAATCGCTGGTCGCAATCCTTGGAGAGCTCTGACATTAGAGTGGCAAACTACCTCTCCTCCTGCTATTGAGAACTTTGACGAGGAACCCATTTTGTGGTCCGGTCCTTACGAATACGGTATCGACAGTTATAGTGTTGACACCGATAAACAGGTCGAGGAGTTGCTGGTTGAAGTTAAAGGAGATGTTGGGTAAGTTTGGGTTGAACACGCACGGGTGGCCTTTTGGCCAAGGTTGTCTGTCAGAATTAAGAATGTAGAATGCAGAATTTAGAATGTAGAATTCTTAATTCTTAATTCTTAATTCTTAATTCTTAATTCAACCTCCTAACTTACCCTAATCGAAGCTCAACAGGCACAAATGTCAGCTGAAGAAGATTAATTCAAAGGAATTTATGCAAGGCTCAACGATAGATCCGTCTAAAACTAGCCTCAACTATCATCATGAGGTTGAGGCGGCAGAGGTACATCACGAGGAGCATCCGGATTTTCGGATGTTTGGTTTGGTGGTGTTTCTGGCTGCTGATAGTATGACCTTCTTGGGAATGTTTGCCGCTTTTTTAATTTATAAAGCGACCATGCCAGCTTGGCCTCCAGAGGGTACAGAATTAGAATTATTGGTGCCAACAATTAACACCATTATCCTGATTACTAGTAGTTTCGTCATGCACCGGGGCCAGAGTGCTATTAAGAAGAATGATGTCTCTGGTTTGCGACTCTGGTTTGGAATCACTGCTCTGATGGGTGCGATGTTCTTAGGAGGACAAGTCTATGAGTACACCCATGTAGACTTTGGTCTGACTACTAACTTATTTACCAGTTCTTTCTTTGCCTTAACTGGTTTCCATGGTCTTCATGTTACTTGCGGACTCGGGTTAATTATGTTAGTATTAATGCGATCGCTAAATTCAAAGCACTACTCCAGTGAAGAGCATTTTGGTGTAGAAGCCGCAGAACTCTACTGGCACTTCGTTGATGTGGTGTGGATTGTTCTGTTTGTAATCGTGTATTTGATTAATTAGTTTTCGCCACAGTTTTCTTAACAAAGTTTTGATGCACTACCCCCCAATTGGGGGGATTTTTTTTTGAAGGTAGGGAGTAGGGAGTAGGGAGTAGGGAGTAGGGAGTAGGGAGTAGGGAGCAGGGAGTAGGGAACAGGGAAGAGTGCGTAGGGTGTGTTAGGGGCGGAAAGCCTCTGATTTTTGGCCTCGTGGCCAGGGTTGGGATAGTCCGTCCGGAAATGAAACGGGCAAGATGCCCGTTCCACCAAGATGCCTGTTTATGGATGATGGTAGCGCTAATCCAAACAGCACAGGTGAATTTAACCCGTTGGATTCCTTACAATTTTCAACAATCACTTAGGATTTCTATAGTAGGGAAGGATGTCATCTTGTTTAGGAAAATTTCGATATAAAAAAACCATGATAACGGCAAACGATATAGCTGCTACAATTGCTTTTTGACCTAATAATGGTTCCATTGAAGCTCGATAATCGTTTACCGAAATGAAGTCAACGTTTGAGCTACTATAGTAGTGTCGAATCCTAAAAATTGTTACAATAGTATTGTAAAGACTATGACAAAGGATTGGGACTATTAATTTGCCAGTCTTAAAGTAGAGAACACAAAATATAGTTCCGGCAATGAACAAGCCTACAATATCGAATCGCAAATGGAAAATCGCAAATAATAAAGATGAGGTAAATATTCCGGCTTTGATCCCCCATTTCATTGCCCACTTCTGCAAGATTATTCCACGACAAATAAGCTCTTCCAACAACGGAGCACAAACAATTGCTGAAAAGCTCCAAAATATTAGCCCTATAACATTTGTGAAGCATGATTCATTAATGAATTTTTCAACATAATCTGGAAAAATAAATGAAATATAATATAAATTCAGCGAATAAAAGCCCCAAGCAAAAGCATATTCTATAATAACTATAAAAATAATTAACTTTAGATTTTTTTGGTGCTTTAAAATACCCAAATTAAAAATACCAAATTTTCTTAAATCGAATCCAACTCTTCGGAGCTCTAAAAATAAAAATAATCCGATAAATAACGATACAATTACACCGATTACTGCGTTAAAATCGGCATTTTCGATAAGCTCGCTAAAATCCCTGTTATTCACCAAGCCAAATAATCCGACTATTGTCAAGATGTAAATTGGGAAACCTAGAAACCAAAATAATAAAAACTCAGGGATATTAAGCTTATTAAAGGGGTGATTTATTGAGTCTTTAGCCAATGACTCTTCTGAATAAAGTTTATTTCTCTTTGTCGGAAAAAGGAATAAGACTGATAAGCCCCAAATACTTAATAATCCTAACCATCCCCAATTACTTGGATATCCCTTGTCGTGAATATATAGACGGCACCCTTTGACAAGAGGCACATATCCATATAATAGTAATCCTAAAATCAGTAAAATAATGAGTAGAGATAAAGGTGGATACAATGAGGCTAAAAACCTTTCATTTTTTTGTGAAATTAATCCAAGAGTTAATAACGGAATAAACTGGAAAGCTAATCCACAAAGAATTAGGTTGATAGAGTGATTTTTGGAATTGGTATTCTTGATTGTCATTGGCTCCGTAGGTAATATACTATAATCGTTTCATACCAATGGAATAGAGAGGATTGACAAAAACAGAGGGAGTGGGCAAGCTTGAAAACAGAAAGCACTCATCGGTTATCAACATGCCAAGAATTAACTTCCCTATCCAGAAAGCCCTGTGGGATAGCTGATGTCAAGTGGTTAATTGGAGCAACTTTGGACATCTAACCACCTGTATTGGCATAATAATAGCCCTGATAGAAACAAGGAGCGTTAAGAAACAGCATCACAAAGGTCTTTATCCCCTTGAATTCCAGGTACAAACGTACCACTACTATTCTTACTACCTTTTTGTACTCAATCAGGATTATTTGGTTAAAGGTTGTTCGCCTTTGGCGTTGCCTTCGGGTAGGTTAACCGGTTTAAGGTGATCTTAATTGACTAGAATAAGGATTCTCATAGTAATTAAATACACCAGATTTTTTCCCGATTCCCGATTCCAGACTCCCTATTATCGATTCTCGACTCCCTATTGCCTACTCCCTATTCCCTATTCCCTATTCCCTATTCCCTATTCCCTTGACTAAATGATTACCCCTATTCACAGATTCCTAACAACTCCTTGTAATAAACGATTTACTCCTCAAGTTATCTTTTGGTTTAGCCTCAGCCTAACCTTTACGGTAGTGTATAGCTTCCTAGCACTACGGGAAGCATTCAGCGGTGAGTATATTGTCCAAGATGATGCACGACAACATATATTTTGGATGATGCGATTTCTTGATCCAGAGCTGTTTCCTAAAGACTTAATTGCTGATTACTTTCAAACGGTTGCTCCAGCTGGCTACACTACAGTCTATCGAGTGATAGCAGCATTGGGTGTTAATCCATTGCTATTTAACAAACTCTTACCGGTAGTGTTGAATCTGGTTAGCGCTAGCTATTGCTTTTGGGTATGTCTGGAATTGTTGCCAGTACCGGCAGCTGCCTTTAGTGCTACCCTGTTGCTGTCTCAAGCGTTGGGTATGACTGATACGGTGGTGTCTGGAACACCGAAGGCGTTTGTCTATCCCCTATTGTTGGGGTTTATGTATTACCTAGTGCGGGGGTCATTGTGGTTTTGTTTGGGTGCGATCGCACTCCAAGGTCTATTCTATCCCCAGTTAGTCTTTATCTCTTCCGGTACCTTAGTTTTACGACTATTTGAATGGCGCAATGGTAAGTTAGGGTTATCCCAAGAGCGACGTTGGTTGTGTTTGGCCGGTTTGATAGTAGCCTTTTTGGTGATGCTGCCCTATGCTCTCAAAACCAATGAGTTTGGTCCAGTGATTTCTGTCGCTGAAGCCAGACAGTTACCAGAGTTTTTTCCAGGGGGGCGATCGCGTTTTTTTTATGACGATGATCCCGCTAAGTTTTGGTTAAAAGGTAGAAGCGGAATTCGTCTGACTTCGATTCTTACTCCAGCTACTAATGCAGCGGGATTTTTACTGCTGCTCTTGCCATTATTTCCCAATAAATTTCCTTTAGTCAAGCAGATCAGTAAAGAAATTACCCTTTTGCTCCAGATGGTGATAGCGTCTCTCGGGATGTTTGTTGCTGCTCATGTTTTGCTATTTAAATTACATCTTCCTAGTCGCTATACTCAACATAGTCTGAGAGTGATAATGGTGCTAAGTGCTGGCATAGTTTTTATCATTCTGATTGATAGCATCTTTAAGTGGGCAAGCCAGCCTAGCCAAAGCGGTTTTTCTAACTCTGGTTTTTCTAGTATTTTTTCTATACCTAACGTTTTGGCGATAGCAACTACTACGATAATTGCAGCAGCCTTAGTATTCTATCCTAGTTTTGTAGATGATTTTCCCATTACTGCCTATAAAGTCGGGGATACTCCATCCTTGTATAACTTTTTTCAACAACAACCGAAAGATAGCTTAATTGCTTCTCTGTCTCCAGAGATGAATAATATCCCCACCTTTGCTCAGCGTTCGGTTTTGGTAGCGAGTGAGTATGCTATTCCTTACCACGTCGGATATTATCAGAAATTTCGACAACGAACTCTAGACTTAATTGATGCTCAATATAGTGCTAATCTCTCCGTTGTTAAGGAGTTTATTAAAAAGTATGATATTGATTTTTGGGTACTAAACCCAATTGAGTTAAAGGCTGATGCTATTAAAGATCGCAAGTGGTTGAAGCAGTATCAGCCAGCAGCTAATAATGCTATTCAACAACTTGAACAAGGGATAAAACCTGCTTTGGAAGAAGTGATGGCATCTTGTTCGGTGTTTGAAACTCAGGGATTGGTGGTTTTGGAGGCGAAATGTATTGTTAGGGAGTAGGGAGTAGGGAGTAGGGAGTAGGGAGTAGGGAGTAGGCAAGAGGCAAAAGGCAAAAGGCAAGAGGCAAAAGGCAAGAGGCAAAAGGCAAGAGGCAAAAGGCAAAAGGCAAAAGGCAAGATCTAATAGACAATAGGGAAACAATATTGTCTATTGGATCAGCTATTTAAAAAATGCTATATTACTTGATTTAATTTGATGAAATTACTTCTTTAAATTTCGTTAATAGCTAATCGTTAAAATTGCCAACATTAAAATTTTATATTGTTAAATATTGTTAAATAATGCCAAAAATATCTTGACAATGTGGGCTTTATTGGTAATAATAAAAATGTCTGGTGTTTCGATATGATTATCGGACAAAAAGCCGCGCTTGAGACCATCATTCCAACAGCGCGGCTTATTCCCCAAGGATATCGGAGATAATTCCATGATGCCAAATAAACGCTCAACTGATCATGCTATCTACTATCAGCGATACCTAGATCGCCTGGCACAACTATCAGGGAAGAAACCCCCTCGCCCAAAATCCTATCCTCGTCCCCTAACTGACCTAGACCGAATTCTGATTCAACTGTACAGTAACTGGCAACTGGCGATGACACCAAAGGAATTCATGTCGAAATGGGAGGTTAGTCGAGAAGACATAGCATTAATCTGCTCCCGCTCCATCAGTACAGTTAACAGCTGGTTTGCTGGAAATAAGCGCTATAAAGCTCCTGGTGCTGACGTGTTACGACATCTTGCCCTGATGGACTTTTTGTTGGAAAATTTCGATGCTATTCCCAGGGAGTTGTTGGAGCGATTATGTGGTAGTAATCTTGAAGGTTATTCGCCCTAGGGGTATTGATAAACAAGTAGTGGTTTGGCTACGGTCTGGTAAAGGATTCGGGAGCTAAAATCACTACTTGTGTACGACTGCCAAACTTACTAGTTTATTGACCTAACGATCATGTCAAATCAAGCTTTAACAGACTATTTCAACTTTATTGCTCCTACTGATATTCGCATCAAAGGAACAAGAATTGGTATTGAAACTATATTATATGACTATCTAGACTGTCATAAAACCCCAGAAGAAATTGCTCAAGCTTATACATCATTAACTCTAGAACAAGTCTACGCTACTATTCTCTATTACCTGCAAAATCAAAACGCTGTGAGCGAATATATGAAAAACTGGATTTTTCATGGTCACACCATGAGGGAGCAGCAACGACTCAATCCGCCTCCTGTTTCCGAGAAACTGCGCCAATTAAGAGCAACAAGAAAAGCTAGGCAACAAGGGAATGAGTCTTAATTATCTAATTGATGAAAATGTTAATTCTCTCTATCCTACACAAATTAGACGAAGAGAACCCAGTATTGTGATCAAAGTGGTGGGAGAATCGGAAACACCACCTAAAGGTACTCTAGATCCAGAAATTCTTGACTGGTGCGAGGAGAATAACTTTGTGCTGGTAACCAATAACCGGACTTCCATGCCAGTTCACTTAACTGACCACCTAGCACAAGATCACCACATACCAGGTATTTTTATTCTTAACCCTAATTTGACTATTGGAGAAAACCTTGAGGAGTTAATCATAGCAGCTCTTGCCTCTGAAGACAATGAGTACCAAGACCGCATTGTTTATTTGCCTCTGCCATAGGTTGATCAGTAAAGCTATTAGCCCTAGAAATGCTGAGATTATCTATAAATACGTTATTGTCTTAACTGATCACAGATGGTATGATCCTTGAGTTCATCCTTCGTTAAATGTATAAAAAAAATGGTTAATGAATATACAGGGATTACCGAGTATTACGATCTATTGATGACATCTGGTTACTACGACTATCAGAAGATGGCTAAGGAAGTACACTCGATTGTGGGTGATGGTTGTGAGCTTCTTGAGTTAGGTGTAGGAACGGCATTACTGGCAGAACAGTACATGAAGATCGACCCAACCTGCAAGTTTACAGGAATCGATTTTACCCCATCCATGATTGAAATTGCCAAAAGACGGTTGGGAAATTGGGCTAAATTGATTGAAGCTGATGCGATCACAATGGACTTAAAGGCAACATTCGATGGGGCGATCGCTAATGGAGGAGTGTGGGGATTTCTTGATTGGGGTGATCGATGGGAATTAGCGAGTCACATTCCCGATGTTGAAGCCAACCGTCAAGGGTTGAAAAATTTAGCTCGCCACTTACGAGAAGGAGGATTGTTATTGCTCAACCGGCAAAAACCACACGAGAACTATGATAAATCCCTGTCAGCGGGAATTGTCTATTCCCAGTTTATTGAGGAAGGGGAAGATACTAGGGATTATTATACCATCAAAAAAAGCTATTTATTTAAGAAAGATGGAGAAATTATGGCTCAAGAACAGCTAACGCTTACTTATTTCAAGCCAGAGGCTTATCGGCAAATGTTAAGTGAAGCGGGATTTGATTTCCAAGGTACAAATAATAGCGAACTCTTGGCGATTTACAAAAAGCGGTGATATTCGATTATAAGATAATCTTATCAACGACTAGGTTGATAAGATTATCTTATAATATTCCTAATCGAGTACAAATTCTGGCGTTCCGGAATTAGGGGATGAAGACAGAGCGCTATTAATTAACGCTAGTTATAACCGGAGGTAAGAATGGCTGGACGATATATTGACGGAACCCAACTGGCTTCGTGGCGACAAGAGGCGATGGAGCAAGCGAACGGGGGGGCACTACAAACCCGACTGCACAGGTAGTTGGCTACGCTCTGGTGAAGGTTCCGGGTGCTAAAATCACTACTAGTGAAATTTGATAGAGTGACGTTCAATTTGATAATGCTCTAGTTTCCTCAGCTGTTGTATGGTTCAAGCGAAAAAAATCGGATAAAAACCATAACGTTAAATTCACCTTTGGCGGAACCATCCACAAGCCAGCCCTGCAAAAAGACGTTAGTTGGAAAGTATTGACTTCTGAAAATAAATGGTCGCACTTTCCATTGTTTGATGAACGTCAAGTTATATTTATTCTCAACCAATCAAAAGCAATTGTTACCAACTCATATCTTATTCTCTACCCCAAGCCAGATTTGGAAAACGCCATAAACCAAAATCCCAACTTGGACAAATTGCTGATAGAAGCGCTTAATCAAATTACTGGGAAAGCTATGGTTGATGAGGGTAGAGTTTATGGTGGAGGGATGTATAAATTAGAACCGAAGGAACTGGCTAATGTACCAGCATTTGAGCTGCAGGGGTTGCTATCAAAAGGTTCTAAGTAAGGGGAGCATCTCAAAGTTTTAAATCTATAATTCAGGGAACAAGAGTTGTGTTTTATGCTTCCATCGGAGTATGTTTGCAAAATAAAGTTAGATGCACCCTCTCACCCCTTAATGGTCAGGTAGTGGTACACAAGTAGTGATTTTAGCTCCTGTTACTTTGACCAGACTGTAGCCAAATCAATACATGTTAATCACTACCAATGGTCAAAATTTACAACAACTTTAATTTTAATCCCGAGAATGTGAAGGAATTGTGTTGACATTACAGCAAGTCATCATTTATGATTAATGTAAGATCCAATCAGACTTGACACAATAGTATTTTTACTGGTAAGCTTTATATAGCTATACCCAAAAGCTTGGCATTTCAGATTTTTTGTAGTCTGATTGGATCTAACAATCGACTCATTATTCTGATTGGCAGCGCTTGGTAATGCTCCAAATCTGGAAATGGTCGATGTAAGAGGTATTCTTCAAAAGCCAGTGAGTCATACCAATAACTCTTCTACCCTTCTAGAAGGCTACGCCAACACACCCCTAGGTGAGATTATCACCATTTACGTTATATAATTATAGGAACCATTATCATAAATATCTCAAAGTTGTAAATCTATAACTTAGGGAAGTGGAGGAGTGTTTTAGCCTTCAATGCTCGTAGTCATTGCTATGTGTACCACCGTGTATCTGTGTGATTGGCTGTGTTTTGCCTGGTTGCCATATAGGTGGACTAGTTGCAGATTTTCATACTAGAAAGACTCAGCCAGAATCAGTTTCGCAGGCCGTTTCTGGCTGCTGTCCTTCTAACAACGAATACAAACTACCTCGGCTCTTCTAGGGCCGCTAACTCCCTATGATATCACATCAAAATCCCCATTTCAATGTGGAGGTTAGCCAGGTTGTTAATACATCAACAGGTGCATCAACTCCCGATACACCTCCTGGCGCTCCACTTATCCCCCTGATCCAAGGTGGAACAGCAGTGGCTGCAGTCATTGCCTTAACCGTGTACTCAAAAACAATTATCGAAGCGATAACCAAATTAGTTAAAGAAGCAAAGGAGGATTGATCACTGGATAGCCTAAATTGATCAACTTGGGTTATCTTCGGTAATTACCTTTAATCCCCAGATAGTTGTTGAGACTATCTGGGAAATAGTTTTAGTTACTGACAGTAAGCAATCAGCTTTCAGCAATCAGCTTTCAGCAATCAGCTTTCAGCAATCAGCTTTCAGTTTTCAGTTTTCAGTTTTCAGCTTATGCGCTACGCGCACGCTACGCGAACAGCCATTGGCAGTAAGCCAGGCTAAGAGAGCTTTTGAATAAAATAAGTTGACCGCTGACCGCTGACCGCTGACCGCTGAGGTCAAGAAGTCAGGTTTAAGCAGTCCCTTAAAGATCCCACATCACTGGATTATCATCTAAATGGTCTGTAACCAGCCGTCCAATCTGATCAATGTCTTGTAGCTCATCAGCAGCAGACAGCTTAACCTCAACAGCTTGAGCATTGTCAATAGCTTGGGCACTATTTCGGAATCCTGCGATCGCATTAGTTTGTGGCTGAGACATCAACCATGCCAGAGACAACTGAGCCAGGGTACACTGATGACGCTCTGCAATTGGTCGTAGCTGAGCTAATGCTTGCTGTGCTCGTTGATAGTTATCACCGTTGAACAACTTATTTTTGCTGCGATGATCCCCTTCTTCAAACTTGTGCTCTGGACCAAACTTGCCAGTTAATAATCCCTGAGCTAAGGAAGAATAGCCAATAATCGAGATATTGTGCTCTACACAGAAAGGCATAGCATCTTGCTCCACCTGACGCCAAAACAGAGAGTAGGGAGGCTGCAGGCTATCAATTCGTCCGTACTGAGAAGCTTCTGCTAACTGGCTGCGGGAAAAATTGGAGACTCCAATTGCCCGAATTTTGCCTTGCTCTTTCAACGTATTGAGAGCGCTCATGGTTTCCTCAATTGGCACTACCTCACTTCCCAAGGTGCCAGAAGGCCAGTGAATCTGGTAGAGGTCGATATAATCTGTCTTCAGATTTTTCAAGGAACCCTCACAAGCCTCGATCACCTGGTCATATTTAAGATGATTAGCACACACTTTGGTAGCATAAACCAGTTGGTCGCGTACCTCTGCTAGAGCCTGACCAACAATTTGTTCCGAGTGACCCTTCCCGTAAAGTTCTGCAGTATCAACCGTAGTTATCCCCGCCTCAAATCCTGCTCGCAGCCCTTTTATGGTCTCAGCATCTTCAATGCCTACCCACCTAGATTTACCGGCCTGCCAAGTGCCCATGATAATCGGGGTGATTTTTACCTCCGAAGTGCCTAAGGCTTTGGTTTCCATCCTTAACTCCTTTCACTTTTTCGGCCTTACTTAATCATGGAATGATTTTAAGAGTTTTCTGGAATGGGCATCAGGCGTGGAATGGGCATCAGGCGTGGAATGGTCATTAGGCGTAAAATGTGCATTAAATGTTAAATGTGTATTAAACGTGTAATAAACATTAAGTGTGTAATGGTAATTAAGTGTGGAATAAGCATTAAGCGTGGAATATGCATTAAGCGTGGAATGGGCATCTTGCCCGTTACAATTTTCCGGCAGGCAGGATGCACCCCACCAAAACGAGACGATCGCCCATTCATACTCTAATTCAGCAACGTCATAATTCTAAGGGTTTTCTGTATAAAACATTAATTTTAACCGTTTTCTGTGTAAAACATTTTAAAGTGCGGAATCTGGTTTAATATATTCCCGGGTCAAAAAAAATTGAGCAAAAGCATGAACATTGTTTTAATCCTTGTCACCTGTCCTGATAATGCTGTTGCCCATGATCTGTCTAATCAGCTTCTCCAGCGTAGAGAGGCAGCATGTGTGAACATTATTCCCGGGATCTCTTCAGTTTATTGGTGGGAGGGTGAGGTTGAGTCTGATTCTGAAGTGCTGCTAGTAATCAAAACAACTACGGAGCTGATCTCTAAAGCAGAGCAGACTGTAACTAATTATCATCCCTACGATACCCCTGAATTTGTGGTACTAAGTACACAGCATGTCAACGAACAGTATGCAGCTTGGCTGATTAATAATGTCGCTATTGCCTAAAATCCGGTAATTTCTGGCAATAGTTGGGGCGTTGCGTCAGTCTTCGAATGAATAGGAGTAGAGTGGGCATCCTGCCCGCGCGAAAATAAGGAGGAAACTGGCAAGATGCCAGTTCTACACAAGATGCCAGTTCTACACAAGATGCCAGTTCTACACAAGATGCCAGTTCTACACAAGATGCCAGTTCTACACAAGATGCCAGTTCTACACAAGATGCCAGTTCTACAC
>NZ_JAAHFV010000153.1:0-14509 GCF_010672755.1 Moorena sp. SIO1F2 | reverse complement strand
CCCCGGTGGCTGGTCTAGCAACGGAAAACAAACCGTTAGTGATCCCTAGTCCCTATGTTTGTGTGGAAATCGGCTATGCTTTAACGGCTAAGCCGACAGAACAGATTTTGCTGGTAAAGATGGAACGACCAGATTTACCAGGGCAGTTCCCTTTTGATCTGCCTAGCTACCAGCAGCTGATCTACCAAAGTCCACAGGAACTGCGCCAAATGTTGCCAACGGTGATGGAAAATTTGCTGCAACGGTTTAATTTATCAACTTAAGTAGTCTGTAAGTCTCAAGCAAAACTGGTGGATAAAGGACAAAGGACGTGTAAGGGGATTTGGTGTATTGGGAATCCCTGTGAACTTGGATCAATGACTTTTTGCCTTCCCCTTCAAGGTCGCTGATAATAGTTGGCATGGATTAAGGAGAATTTTCTATGCCAAGAACCCCAGACGAGTACGCTGTTCACATTCTTTTGTCAAGTGGTCACCGGGAAGAAGTACGGTTTGCCACAATTAAAGAGTTTCAAAAGTGGTATAGTGGCGAACTTATCCCAAAATCTAACTCTGAAGACTTCATTAGCGTACCCATTAAAAATGTTCAAGGGGAGTACATGGTTGTACGTCCTGCTCGTATCACTGCTATGCGGGTGGAACCTATTTTCTCTGGTAGCGTCGAACGTTTTTAATACAGCTTGACTGCTTTGACTGGGCAATAGCTGGTGATTGAATTCTTGGCAAGTATGAGCAAAACTCTGACTCGGATTTCCCTAACCATAGGAATAGCCCTCCTACCAATTAGTGGTGCTGCAGTTGCTAGTGTTCCGCTGCAAGCGGTTCAACTAGAAACTGTTCAGTTCAATCAGGATCCATTGGGTTTAGATGAACAGCTGTGGAAGCGTCCTGGTGCTCAGTCAGGGGACTGGCGAGTGATGTTGAGGGCGATAGACAATAGCTTGCGTTATCTGAAAACCCCTAGTGCGGCTAAAGCTTACCAAAACTATTCCGTACCAGGAGTAACTCGCGATCGCGTCCGTCGTTCTCTAGTCCGTTTTCGGCAACTGCTGATCAAGTCCCCTACTCCTCAAGCGTTGCAAACTGCTATCCAACAAGAGTTTGTCTTTTACAAGAGTGTGGGGAAGGACAATCAGGGAACTGTTGGGTTCACGGGTTATTTTGAGCCAGTGTATGCTGGGAGTCGCACACCTAGTGCTGAGTATCGCTATCCCCTTTACCGACTACCTTCTGATTTCCAACGTTGGCAAAAACCTCACCCAACCCGTGCGGCATTGGAAGGATGGGATGGTTTAGGGAAAAATAGCCCACTACGAGGGAAAGAACTAGTTTGGTTACGCGATCGCTTAGAGGCGTTTTTGATTCACGTTCAGGGTTCAGCGCGAGTTAGAATGCCGGATGGCACCTTGATGAGCGTGGGCTATGCCGGTAAGACGAGTCATCCCTACACTAGTATCGGGGGACAACTGGTTAACGATGGCAAGATCGAGCTAGAAGGACTGACCCTGCCTGCGGTGATCGATTATTTCCGCACTTCACCGACGGAACTGAGTCAATATTTACCCCGCAATAAAAGTTTTGTGTTCTTTCGCGAAACCAGGGGGGCACCTGCTACCGGTAGTCTTGGTTTGCCAGTAATGCCTGAGCGCTCGATTGCTACGGATAAATCTATCATGCCTCCAGGAGCCTTGGCCCTTATCCAAACTAGTATTCCTTATCCCAATGCTGTGGGTCAGTTGGAATCTAGGCTGGTCAGTCGCTATGTGTTGGATCAGGATACTGGTAGTGCGATTAAAGGGCCGGGTCGAGTGGATATATTTATGGGTACTGGTAAATTGGCAGGTAATCGGGCAGGGCTGATTAATGATACAGGAGAGTTGTACTATTTGTTGCTGAAAAATTAAGACCACAAAATAGTGCTCAAGCTTTAACTATAAACTTGAACTATAAAAAAAAACTTTAACTATCAAACTATACATAAAATTATACATAAAAATTTCCTCTAAAACACACCTGATCCCCTACATTACCCGTTGAAACTGAGAAGAAAGGCTAAAAAAACGAGGTAGGTCAATATGAGTCGTTCTCAAGGGTCAAACCAAAATTCTTTCAGTGAGCTTGATGTGGTTGCTGTGATGTTTTTCAGTTCTTTTGTACTTGGCTTTATTCCTATTAATATTGCTTTTCACCAAAACCTACCAGTTAATGAGGATTTTGTCAATCCAACAGAAGTAGAACTTTGGGGGGTTGAACTTTCCCCCGGCTTAAAGCACGGGGGCAGCCCGTTAACCTAATTTCCCTTATCAATCTCCCACAGTGGCAATTGTTGAATCGGGTCTAACTGGACATTCTTTAAGCCTGACTGGGCAAAAGCATATTCCTTTGGTTGCCATAACGGTATTAAGGGTACATCCTTTGCTAACAGTTCTTGGATCTCAGCAAAAATCTGCTTTCGGGCGGCTGGATCTGATTCCTGACGCTGTTGCTGAATCAGTTCATTCATGCGATCGCTATAATAAAACGACCCCTGAGAGCGACTGGCTCCAGCTTCACACCCTTTCCCAAGGGAACCTTTAGTACAACTGACTAAGGGCTGAATAAAGTTATCGGGGTCAGAAAAGTCAGGATACCAATCGACTAAGGCACTCTGATAAACTCCCTTACCTAGATTGCCAAAGAAATTCGCTGACTCCACAGTTTGGGGCTGGATTTCCACAATTCCCCCAAGTTCCTGGGCAGCATATTCTTTCAGAAGACTGGCAAGTTGTTGTCGGGTTGCTGAACCTGAGGAATACCAAATTTCTAATGTCAACGGATTGTCTTTAGTAAATCCCGCTTTGGCTAGCAGTTCTTTGGCTTTGGCAATATTACCGTCACCGTAGGCGTCTTTAAAGGTTGGCTTGGAAACATCAAAGCTAGTGGGAATGATACTAAAGGCTGGTGCAGCTTGGTTTCTTAGCACCCGTTCGTTGATCAGTTTACGATTAACAATCGCAGCGATCGCTTGTCTGACTTCTGGTTTATCCAACGGTGCCATCTGGGTATTGAGCACCATGTAGTTAATATTATTGCTGGGAGATTCTATGACTTGCCAACCCCCAGATGCTGCTCCTTTTTGCAAACTGAGGATTTGATCGGGATCTAAACTTTGATAACCAATGTCTACAGCACCAGTTTTGATGGAATTGAATAAATTAGCGGAATTGGTGAGGATTTGAACGTTTAATCCCTGATTGGCAGGTTTTTTACCCCAATAGTCTTCAAACACATCTAGGCGAATCCCATTAGGACTAAACTTGACTAGTTTATAAGGACCAGTGCCTACAAATTTGGTCGGTTCAAATTTACCACTACCAATTTCATAGGCATTGGGGGAAACAGCACAAGTTCCAGAGAAAGCTAATAGTGCTGGAAAGGCGGCGAAGGGATTTTTGAGTTTAATCGTCAGTTCGTATTCTCCAGAGGGTTCAATCGAATCTACCAAACCTTCGAGTAGAGAAGAGGGCTTGCCACCATTTTCGATAAACCGACGCAAGGAAAATGCCATGGCTTCAGCGTTAAATGGGGTGTTATCATGAAAAACTACACCTTGGCGTAGGGGAATGGTGTAAGTTAAGCCATCCTTGCTGATAGTAGGCATAGCAGTTGCCAGTTGTGGCACTAATTCTGAGGTACCCAGCTTGTAGGTATAAAGGCGATCGCCTAAGCTGTAATGGATGTTACTAGCTGCTAGTTCGTAGGCATCGGCTGGATCGAGGGTTCTCGGTTTTAGGGTAGTACCGATAGTGAGTCTATTACTGTTACTGCTGCTAGAGGAACCTGTCTGTTGATTGCTAGGAGAACCACCACAACTAATAATTAGGAAGCAGCTACAGAGAAATAAAGCTAGGAATTTGCTAGTTGAACAGTGTTTGCGGGATAGGGGAAACCAGTTCATGCTTAGGTAATTTTGATGAGCTACAAGTAATTTATTATCGTAGCTATCTTATAACCCCTTGCCAAAAATATAGCGTTTTAGAATACAGCGATGATTGATCGAGAGGGGGGTTCTTCCGTAATTAGTATGCTAATTTAGCCTAAAAAATCAACTATCAAAATATCAAAGCTATATAAAGTAGTAGGTTTATTTAATGTAATTTAGCAGTTTAGCATAACAGGTACCGAATAGCCATATTATTTAATCCTCAATCCTAAGTAGTCAAACACAAGTTAATAGCACCTCAAGTAGCGTGCGCGTAGCGCATTAGCACCTCAAGTAGCGTGCGCGTAGCGCATTACCTGACAGCTTACTAATTTGTTAAGAATTGTGACAAAAAACATACTTTAGCATAAAAACACCCAGCTTAACCTGAATAACTAATTAGATCCCATAACTCCTAGCTAACTACCGTTGGATGAAAACACTCCCCCACTTACTAAACTCAGCACTCAGCACTCAGCACTCAGCACTCAGCACTATTTTCAAATCGGGATTTAATCGGAATATCAAACACAGGTATGGCGATATGTGGCAACCCAACATCAAACATCTTACCCCAGAGCAAGAGACTTTAATTTCAAATTATCAAGAAAAATGGTACAATTTATCTTTATTGACTGGAGCCGTTGATCGTCACGAAGCAACATTAGCCATAAACGCTGCCTATACAGCCATTGGCAAACCAGTACCAGATATTGTTTTTTGTGATAGCCCTTACGGTTTTTTTAAAATTCTCCTGAACCAACTCCAGCAACACATTGACAGCCAACTAAAGAGTCAACTCCAGCCAAGACTGGAGAGTCAATTGATTAGTCAACTACGGCAACATCTCAACACCCAACTCGGCAAAGAACTCCAGCAAGAGCTACTCTACCAACTCGGGCGAAAGCTTAACATTAAACGGATTAGCCGTCAACTTGAAGAGAAACTGTGGCAACCCTTGGACACTTCCATGGGAACCCAACTACACAGGCAATTGCAAAACCAATTGTTATATGAACTAGATACCTCAACAGTTAGTCAACAGCGAATTCGAATTGGCTTGCAAGTACTTGAACAACTTGGGACTGAATTGAGACTATTCATGTCACCCTTATACTGGAGTATTTACAGTAGTCGGTTTGACTTTTATATTTCCGTCCTAAATTGCCCTCACCATCAAACCACATGGCAAATATTCCAATCCCTAGTCAAACACTGTAGTTGGATGTTCCCATTTGAAAACATCTGCTTCGTTTGCGATCGCCCAACCAAGCTCTCATTTGACACTCAACACCGCCTTCATAGAGAAGGACAGCCAGCCATGGAGTTTGCCGATGGTTTCAGCCTATACTCCTATCACGGCGTGACACTACCAGAAAAATACGGGACAGTCAACCCCAACCAGTGGCAAGCAGGGTGGCTTTTAGAAGAACCCAACGCTGAACTTAGGCGAGTCCTCATTGAAGGAATTGGTTACGCCCGAATTTGCCAAGACCTAGAAGCACAGGGATTGGATTCCTGGCAAGAATACACCCTATTAAAAATTAATAACGATATCGATATCGAGCCAATTTTTCTACTCAAGATGACTTGTCCTAGCACCAACTTTGTTCACATTATGCGAGTGCCGCCTTATGTAGAATCAGCCCGTGAGGCAATTCGCTGGGTAAATTGGGATACTGATCCAGAGGAATTTTTAGTCCAGACTTGAGTCCAACTCACGTTAATATCAAGTGGTTAATACCAAAGTTGCCCTCAAAGATAGCACCATGTCTTGATGCAGTCGCTTCCCCATCAGCAGGGACAAGAGGGACCAGGACTTACGCAGTGACTCTAGCTGTAGGGTGCCTTAATAACGCACCCTACACCATCAGCGCCTTTGTTGCCCAGTTTTGCGTAAGTCCTGAACTTGCACAAATGGTGCAACTGTTTTGTGGGGTGCAACTGTTTTGTGGTTGAAGGTTACCCTTCAACCTACCCGACAAGGGACGCCTGGGCAAGAACAACCTTCAACCTTGAAAATGTATATGGGAGTCAGGATTGTTTTAGTAGAACCCGCTGGTCCATTGAATGTGGGTTCTGTAGCGCGAGTGATCAAAAATATGGGGTTATCCCAGCTGGTGCTAGTGAATCCTCAGTGTGACCATCTCAGCCAAGAAGCACAGCAGATGGCAGTGCACGGGGTAGATATCTTAGAAAAAGCCCAAGTGGTAGCAACCATACCAGATGGCTTAGTCGGGTGTCAAAGAGCGATCGCAACCACTGCTCGTAGCCGCGCCATCCCCACTACTCTCGAACATCCCAGAACCGCCTTACCCTGGTTATTGTCAGCTGGCGTAACCTCTGCCCTGATTTTTGGCCCTGAATCTAGGGGATTGAGCAATGATGAACTCAATCATGCTCAGCGGTTTGTCCGGATTCCCACTAGTTCCACCTATCCAGTCTTAAACCTAGCCCAAGCCGTAACAGTTTGCTGTTATGAACTTTATCAATATCAACTTTATCAAAGTACACAGCAGCCATCACCGGTCCCAAGTCAACCCTTATCCCCCGCTCCCCCCTACCAAGATTCTGCTCTTTTGGACCAGATAGAACGCTACTCTAAGCATCTAGAAGCCTTATTATTGAACATTGGTTATCTTTATCCCCATACCAAAGCAGCACGGATGGAAAAGCTGCGACGTCTATTAAACCGAGCAACCCCTACCACAGAAGAGATCAACATGCTCAGAGGAATGCTCCGCCAGGTAGAATGGGCGCTACAATTTTTCCCAAAGTCTGGGGTAGATGATCCATCAAAACCAAACCAGTCCTAAAATAGGCTTGCATAGGTTCTATTGGAGGTTTGATAGATGGGCGCTTCAACTGTTGGTACTAGATCAAAACTCTGTAATCGGAACACTCACGAAAAACTGAAAGCGAAGTTTGATACTGCTATATCCATTAAAGTTCTCTCCCTTATCATTAGACCATACTCAGAAAATTCCGAGAACTAGCCGATTTTTTCGGGTTTTATGTATCTGGTAAACTTCAGCCTAAGATTCAGCAGTGGAAAAACAACAGAAACCAACCTCCTCCCGCCGCCGCCCGCGTCGCCACCTTAGTAAACAGCCACAAACTAAGGAGATTAAACCCTCCAAATCCCAACCAAAACAGAAAGCGCGCCGCCAAAGCTCATCCGCAAAATCACATAAATCTCGGTCAACTCCGCCACCTACCCCGCGTACCCGTGCTCGTCTATCCCGTTCACCAAACCCTTCTACAATTCCCTCCAGTCAATCCCAGCTGAGGGTAGCATACCGAACACCCCAGTTACCAAACCTTCGTAGAAGACTCAATCCCTTTGCTACACGAGCGTCCTCATCCTTGCCCACCATAACCAATTCTCGTAATCCAATTCGGCAACGTCCTCAGCCAGAATTAGTTGCTGATTTATCCCCTAAATCCTCCAAAACAAGCCAACTAAAAGCTAGACTACCCCTCCCAACCCCCAATCACCAATCTGTACAAATTCGGAGAACTCGCCGAGAGCGCCGTTCCGAAAACTCCTCTACCAGGCTATGGATTTTGATTATCCGTTTGCTGATTGTAGGAATTGGTCTCGGAGCGATCGCAGGTACCGTATTATCGAGCTTGGGTACTGCTAGCCAACCATCTACCAAAACCACAGACAATGCTCCAATTGAAGTCCAGCAGACTTTGAGTCAGACAATTAGTTCTCAATTGACACCCCTGCTGCTCAACAAATCTCCCTTACAAAAACAAATTCAAACTCTAGTAAAGCAACACCCCCAATTGCAACCCGGAATCTTCATCCATGATCTCGATACCGGTGCTTTCCTAGAATCAAATAGCCGTCTCATTTTTCCTGCTGCTAGCACCATTAAGTTACCAATTCTAATTGCTTTCTTTCAGGATGTAGATGCAGGCAAAGTTTTCTTAGATGAATATATAACCATGAAACCAGAGATGATTGCTGGTGGTTCTGGAAACATGCAATATCAAAAACCAGGCAAACAGTACAAAGCTCTGGAAGTAGCCACCAAAATGATCACCATTAGTGATAACACTGCTACGAATATGCTGATTGAACGTCTTGGTGGCATCGAAGTTCTCAATCAACGATTCCGCTCTTGGGGTTTGAAAAAAACTGTACTGCGCAACCCCCTACCAGATTTGCCAGGAACAAACACCACTAGCCCAAGAGAACTGGCTAGTTTGATTTTTCACCTTGAGCAAGGTAAGTGGATTTCTCCCCAATCTCGTACTGACCTGATCGATATCATGATCCAAACTAAGACCAACACACTATTACCCCAAGGACTAGGTAATGGTGCCACCATTGCCCATAAAACTGGCACCCTTGGCCGACTTCTGGCCGATGTAGGTTTAGTAAAAATGCCCAACGGCAAGCGTTACATTATCAGCGTAATGGTCAAACGCCCCTTTAATGATGCCAGTGCCGAAAAACTGATTCGCACCATTTCTCGACAAGCCTATGACTACTTGAATAATTAGCAATTTATAATTAGTTATTTATTAATTACCGGTTAAACCTTGAAAGTTGACTGTTGAAGGTTGACTGCTGCCTTTGAGCAATCTGCTACTGACAACTGATCTAGAGATTGCCAGATTTTCGATAACAAAGCATCCAAGCCGATTTTAGCAACAGCTGAAATTGAAAAAACTGGTACCTGAGTAAGCTGATTTAGGTAAGTAGACACCTCATCGATCATGTCTTGATCAACCGCATCTACCTTATTAAGGGCAAGAATTTGGGGACGTTCTGGCAATTCTCTGCCATAGGCTTGTAACTCCTGTTGAATGGTTTGATAATCAGCAATCGGGTCAGCAGCAGTAATATCAATCAAATGCAGTAACAAGCGAGTGCGTTCGATATGACGTAGGAAGTCGTGACCCAGACCAATACCTTGATGAGCTCCAGCAATCAACCCAGGAATGTCAGCAAATACAGTACCATCCCCAGTTGGTTTACGAACCACACCTAAATTCGGAATCAAAGTGGTAAAGGGGTAATTGGCTATCTTGGGTCGTGCCGCTGAGAGTGCTGAAATCAGAGTAGACTTACCAGCATTAGGTAGACCAATAATGCCCACCTCCGCCAGTAACTTCAACTCCAAGCGTAACCTGAGTTGCTCTCCTGGTAGTCCAGGTAAAGCATGCTCTGGTGCGCGATTGTGATTACTCAGGAAATGCCGATTTCCCAAACCTCCTTTACCACCTTTGGCAACACACAGCATTTGCCGAGGTTTCACCAAATCCCCCAGCAGTTCTCCTGTGTCAGCATTGTAGACAACCGTGCCACAGGGAACTTCAATAATGCGATCGCTACCATTTTTTCCCGTCCGATTATTAGGGCCTCCCCGACCCCCATTCTCAGCTCGAAAGCAATGGGCGTATTTGAAATCTAGCAATGTTTGCAGGTGCTCGATAGCATTGAAAATCACGCTACCCCCCCGACCACCATTACCCCCCGCCGGTCCTCCAGCAGGAACATACTTTTCCCGCCGAAACGCCACAATTCCATCGCCCCCGTTACCAGCGACAACTTCAATTTCTGCTTGGTCGATAAATTGCATAATTAGTTTTTAGTCCTTAGTGCTTAGGTCTTAGTCCTTAGTGTTTTCTTGACATCAGTCAGTTGAACCGATTACCCTTAATTAATCTAACTACTAATGACCAATGACTAATGACTAATTACTAATCACCAATCACCAATCACCACTTATAAATATGCTGAAACATCTTCACCACAATCATCGGCTAAATAAGATAAAGCCCGGAAGCGCAAGCCGACTAACTGATCATAGAGAGGATTAAGCTTACACATCGGTGGGATGTGGACGATTTTGTGATTAAATAGCTTCACGTCCCGTTCAAACGGACACTGAGAAGGAATCAGTTTACACATAAATCGAGCGACCCGTGGGTCATTAACATCCATACCATCTAACCAATCCCGCATTGGCTGTAGAATATCCGAATGGGGATGGTCAGAACTTCCTGGTTCTTGAGCTAAGGCATCAGCAGAATCGCTTTGCTCAGTTGCCTTACCGTCATAAAGAGTTACCTGCAGTGATTCAAGAGCCTCAACCTTATGACCTAGCGCTTCACAGAACTGGTGTAGAACATCAGCTTCAGTCGCAGAGTACACCCCATCTGCCAAGGCTACCATTACGGCAGTTCGTAGAAAATTCTCTGCCGTTGTGTTATCCTTACCTAAAGCTGCTGCCAGTTCTTCAGGAGTAATGGGTTGATCAAAAGACTGCAAATCAGTGCCAGGAGCCAATGTCTCTTGGGTGATTTGAGCCATAACCTCTTGTTCTTCTGGGTCAAAGTGACCATCAGCCCAGGCAACGGCAAATAAACCCCGCAGCCAAGCTGAAATCTGTTCTTCGGTGTAGGTAGCAGTGCTGGAAGTAGCCATAAATACTTAAAATCAATCTCCTAACACTATTTTAGGAGCAATCACAATAACTAATCGCTCCATAAGGTTGAAGCCTATAACATCAA
This sequence comes from Moorena sp. SIO1F2, assembly GCF_010672755.1. NCBI lineage: Bacteria > Bacillati > Cyanobacteriota > Cyanophyceae > Coleofasciculales > Coleofasciculaceae > Moorena > Moorena sp. SIO1F2. The sequence goes on along the minus strand of NZ_JAAHFV010000153.1, from coordinate 4,015 downwards.
AATAGCAATCGGATTAAGAAGCATCGACCACTTGTAATTCTGAGATATTCGTGACTCTAGCAGAATTTATTCTTTTCTTAATGTCAGTCCTAACCAGTGCTACTGGACAGTTCTTGCTCAAAACTGGAGCCGAAAAGCTGGAAAAAGTTAACGCTAGCAATTGGCTAGATCAAATTTTCAGTATACCCAAGACCCCAGAGATCCTAGCAGGGTTATGTTGTTATGGTTTAGGGGCACTGGCATACATTTTGTTGCTGACCAGGGTAAATCTCAGCGTTGCTGGTCCTTCAGTATCCTTGACTTATATCTTCTCCGTACTGATGGGCTATTTTTTCTTTAAGGAAACCATCCCCCTTAGTCGTGCCGTGGGCTTGGGTGTGATTATCTGCGGTGTAATGTTGGTAATTTGGAAAAGATAAGTTAGTCATTTGTCATTTGTAAAGACTATGGATGTAAGCCTCTTGTTTACCCAGCTTTTTTAGGGGGGTAATAGGGGCATACCATGCCACCATACAAGCCTTTTACCTACTCAGGACTTACCCACTCAGATCTGTAAAATCAGATCTGTAAAACTGCTGTAATTCCCTATTCCCGGTTCTTTCCAGAGCCGAAGTTCCAGGGTAAGCGCAAGAAAAAAAGGTTCGAAATAAGCATCTAGGCCGAAGTTACCCGTTCATTTGTACTACTATGCTAGTTAAAGTCTCACAACTATTTCTTTTCCTATAACGTGAGTCCGTCAGCATATCCTAAGTGTTACCTTGGGCGTTGGCAACTGAGCTCAATCTTGCCCCCGTAAGACTTGCGGCTAACTACCTACTCAGTAATCGACCTTACTGAGAGTACCTATGGGGGTTACTTCGTTCCTGATAACCATTATTTGGACTTTTAAGATGGTACTATTCACCGGAAGTGTTGTTGGGAATCGATAGTTGGGAGACAAACCAGCTATCCAGAATCTTCTTTGACTTTTGTCTGTGGCGTATCAATCCATTTCGCCACACCCTTGTCACGATGATTCAACATACCTTTCTCTCGTATCCATGAGTCCCTTGCCTGTTACTAACTTCACCTGGATTGGTTCGGCTTCACTATTCGACCCCTGCGTTCATCTATAGACTTGTTAGTTTCTATAAATGGGGGTAGGGCTGTCACTCCGATTCCGGGAGGGTTGGATTTACACCAACATGGTTATCAAGTTGTCAAGGTTCATATAAGCCTTGCGGCTAGTTCCCCGAACCCTAGTGGGTAAGGTTTATAGCCAACGAATCGCACTGTCTCCTCAAGGGTGGGGTTTTCACCCACATCCGCAAAACAGTTAGGATTTTTGAGGATTTTCCTCACGAATCCCCTTACTCATACCCCTCTAGAAACTAGAGGGGTATGAGTAAGAAAGAGCCGCACTAGTGTTCATAATCCAAGGTTGTTTTGGGTAATGGGTAACGGGAATAGGCAACCGGTAATCGGTAATGGTACAGGAGTAATCGCACTCTGACAACTCCAACACCGATTGCTATAGAAAAGTTAAGCAGGGGACTAAAGCCCTACCCTGCTAGAACCGTCTTCGACGGTTTCGGAGTCTTCGACGTTCCCGATGTCTCGCAATTTCTTTACGTTTGCGTTTTTGTGCAAATGTCTCAAAATGACGATTCTTTTTCATATCGGCAAAGATGCCAGCTTGGGAGACTTTTCGCTTAAATCGACGTAGGGCTGACTCTAAGTGCTCATTTTCACCAACCACCACTTGGGTCATTCAATGTCCTCCTGTTTTGATCGCTTCCGTGGTCGAATAACAAGTCATCATTCATCCCATAAGTACAGGACAGGGCAAACCTCTGATTGACTGACAAAACTCCTACAACTGACGGAAGGTGTTGGCATCTGGCCAGTTTTTAAAACGAATGGCTGATATCTCAAGTCCGTTGAAAATCATAATCTTGCACCTGGATAGCCTGCACTCGTCTATGGCAAGGAAATCGGAATCAAGCCTGCCAAAAGCAGGCTCTCAAATCCTTATTTTTTCCTTACTCCTTGTCAAGTGGACTGTGATGGTTTACCTCCACGCTTCAGCCTGGAGAGTTTGCTACAATATCTCCCTTAAAACTAACTTTAGCTATGAGCCGTGGAATTAATGATATTGTTGGTTAACTCACACACTACAACTAGTGTGATTCTCGATCTGAACACTGCCTATTTGGGTTTTCCTACTCTAGGTCTTAAACGTTCATACTTGTCTGAATCAAAGAGTTTGAGATGCCTTCAATCCACTTATAGACAGCAATCCTACGCACACTAGTATCTTCCAACTAGAGTTTGGGTTTCCTTTACCCTACCAGGATTACTCCCTAAATTCTGATGCGCAGCGTAGATTTTGACAGGGGGAAAACCCCTGCCCTGCGTTCAGATCTCAGAATTGGGTTTTGATTTGGATCTTAGCGAGCTTAGTAGCGACGAGAGAAGTTATCACCTCTGCGACCGCCCCCAAATGAGTTTCTTTTTTCGCGAGGCTTGGCTTTATTGACTTTGAGATCGCGCCCCATCCATTCAGCTCCATCAAGGTCTTCAATGGCCTTCGCTTCTTCCTCCTCTGTGTTCATTTCCACAAAAGCAAAGCCCCTGAAGCGACCTGTTTCGCGATCGGTGGGCATGTGAATTCGCTTGATTTGACCATATTCTTCAAACACAGATTTCAGATCCTCTTCTGTCACCTCACGTGCAAGGTTACCAACGTAGACAGACATACAATATCTCCAAAATTTGATTTATGTAGAGATAGAAATTTCGGAGGCATGCTTAGCAATATGAAACAGAAGAAACCTGTCAACACTGAAAACAAAAACTGCAACCGATACCTATACTCGTCTTTTATGATAACATAGACAGTAAGGTGATTAACGTCCTACTCGGGTTGTGCAATTAAGCTATTGTGCATTTTCATTGCATAGTTGCCAGTTTTGAAAAAACTTTTCATACCCACTCCCCCATTTCTGCCTCCCCCCTCACAGCTGTTTTATTCTAGCCGCAAATCTGGATAAACCAGGGAAGGTGACCGAATTTGGGACTGAGCTTTTGACGGACGCTATCAGTATGTCGCTGATCAGCCCATTTGGTGATAACCCAATGCTTATCAGTAGTCGAACCAAAGTTTTTATAGCTATGTAAATTTTTGTAAATTTTTATCCCATCTAGTTGGAGCAACGATGGGATATTTTTTAGCATTTCTTAATGTAGCACCGTTTATTTTTGAACGAACTTAATATATTAATTTATTTATAAATTAATATATTATCCTGGCTTATAATCCTAAGTATAAATACTCAGGATTAGTCAACGATTTGCGATTAGCCCTTCGGGCGGCGTAAGCCCCATGGCAAAATTCCCAAAATTCGTAATCTTTTAGAACTACACAATGTAGTGCGGAATGTGCGTCATAAAGTAATATCAATTCTTCAAAGGTAGACTACAGATGCAGATGGGGAGATGAGGAGATGGAGAGATGAGGAGATGGGGAGATGAAATTGATGTTTAGCTATAATTTCTCGAATTGGTATAACTTGATTGATGAAGGCAAAAGCTAAAAGCAATCCCAGCATTAGCGCCCTTATCAAGGGAGGCAAGCAAAAGACAATTTTTTATAAAAATTATCAAAAGTATTTTTTATCTATTATTTATACCGCAATTATACGGAATTTTTACGAAATTTTAAATTAAAACTTAATATAAAAAATCATAACTATTTCGTAAAATATTTTCAAAAATTAACACCTCTACTTTAGACTATAAAAAATCAGCAAAAAACAATCCAGGCCATTAAAAATAGCTGAAATCAAAAACTTTAATCTAAAAATCAAGGTTAAGCTGTGTTCTTTTTCGCTTTTTTAGGGTGAGAATGGCTTTGTTGCATAAAGAGTATGAGTTGAGTGAGATAATCTATAGAGAGAAAAATAGAGCTTCCCCTTAGCCATGACAGAAGCAACCGCCAAGACCAAATATAAGATATTGAATTGGAGTAAGTACA
>NZ_JAAHFV010000152.1:0-14571 GCF_010672755.1 Moorena sp. SIO1F2 | reverse complement strand
AATTGAGAATAAAGCTGGGCAAAATGGATCTTCATACTCAAATCAATGAAACCTTTGCAGGATATAGCTTTGGCTTGTAAGCAAAGAGAAAATTATTCAAATTGAGGACGAACCTGCGGAATGTGGGTTATATCTACTAGTTTAAAGTAGATCACTAACAGTTCTGTATTAATAAATGTGACAACAAGGATAATTATGGTGCCACAAGCGTTTTGGCTGTGTTTACAAAACTTTATACAGATACCAAAACTTGTGTCCGACTACTTATACTAATACTAGTTAAGCTGATGCGCATTTAAATTCGTTTTTCCCTGTTCCCTGTTCCCTGTTCCCTGTTCCCTGTTCCCTGTTCCCTGTTCCCTTTGCTATAGTCATTATAGTTATCTAGTAATTATTTGATACTTTACATTACTATTACCTTCCGGAGGATTTTGGATAAAATCAAATAAACGGTGAGCTAACTCTAATTTAGTGCAGCGATTAATCTGTTGATGCCGTCCTCTGTTATCAATCAAAATTGCCTGGTTGGTATCACTGCCAAAACCAGCATTTGGTTTGTCAACTGGGTTAGCTACTATGGCATCCAATCGCTTTTTGTTTAATTTTTGTAACGCAGGCTTGATAATATCTCCAGTCTGTGCAGCAAATCCAACTAAGTACTGATTGGGCTGTTTCAGTCGTCCCAATTCAGCTAGGATATCTGGCACTGGTTTCAAAGGTAGAGCAGCAGGAAGTCCATGCTTCGGTATCTTCATCTCCTGGTAGATTCCGGGGGTTACATCTGCTACCGCTGCTGCCATCACAATCAAATCAGCATTGGGAAAATTTTCTAGCATCGCCCGATGCATCTCAGTAGCACTCACTACTGGAATTGTCCGGATACCCATCGGTGCTTCCCAAGTAGCTGGTCCATGAACTAGGGTGACAATTGCTCCCCGATTTCTCGCAGCTTGGGCTAGGGCTAGTCCCATCTTGCCTGTGGCAGGATTCCCGATAAAGCGTACTGGATCCATATATTCCCGAGTGCCACCAGTACTAATTAAGACTTGTTTACCGGTTAAGTCTCGTTTGCCACCAGTGTAGAGCAGGGATTGGATAGAGGCGATTATCTCCTCTGGTTCTGCCATCCGTCCTGCACCAATGCGATCGCATGCTAACCGTCCTGCTGTTGGACCAACACTATGATACCTGGGGTCACTTAACAGCTGTTGCCAATTTCGTTGCACTGACTGCTGCTTCCACATATCTGTATTCATCGCTGGTGCCAACAAAATAGGGCAACTAGACGCTAGAACCGTATTGGTTAGTAAGTTATCGGCTAAACCATAAGCCAACTTACCTAGGGTATTAGCCGTCAGAGGAGCAATCACCAATACTTCTGCCCATTCCCCTAATTCAATATGCACCGGGCGTTCGTGCTTTGCTTGCCAGAATACGTTGTCTGTATAAGCTGGATGGCGAGAGAGGGTACTTAGAGTCAAAGGAGTGATAAATTTTTCAGCTCCCTGGGTTAGAATTACCCTTACTTCAGCAACCCCCTTAAATAGGGTAGAAACAACCTCACAAACTTTATAGGCAGCGATGCCCCCACATACACCAATTAAAACTTTTCTACCCTTATTCACGCCTCGTCGTAAGCTTCCATGTCCAGTAAATAGAGATAGGGTTGCGCTAACTCTGGACGCTGAAAGGCCAGTGCTCGCAGTAGATGCCAATCTTTGAGTCCTTCAAATGCGCCAGAGTAATCATCCAGCTCTAGACGTGCAGCCAACTTGGCAACGTCCTCTGCACTCAGAGCGGAAAGGTCACGTTGGGAAATGGTCGTAGTTGCCATTGCTCACGCCTCTCTTTGTTAGCTTTTTTTGTTAACAGTTGTACGTCTTCGACAACTTTACTTCTATTATCCCTATTTAGTGACGCAACTGAGTATATATCATACCAGCTTTAGCGTGAAGTATTCGTAAATTTTTTATCAGTTTTTAGGGGTCATTTGTATGGAGGCTTACTATAGAAATATCACTTATTCATAAACTAACTATTATTAGTTAGTTATATTTATTCAGTTTAAAAGCCCTGGCTCTGATTAGGTGGCACAGATTTTTGGCAATAGCGATCGCTCTTCCCAAGTGCTCCGCAGTCTCCAGCAGTTGTATTCAACTCGACTAGTGCTGATCGTTGGTTCATTAGAGATTTAGCATGCTACGTCTCTACTTTTTCGTCACTAAGGAAATTTAAAGGAGATTTATGTGACGGGTAACCGGGCTAGGATTATAATAAGTTGGTAATTATTCTGACTTGTGGTACAAAAAAAACGGTCTCAATTATCAACAAGACCGCTCCCTCAAAAAAATGCTGACTCAATGTATACTAAGTCCGGAATACCAAAAATTTTTCTCAGAATACACTACTTGGAAAGCCCGATCACTTACCAAGTCTATCACTACTACATGGACTTAGGACATCATACTTTGGTTGAAATACAAAGGGAAAGGGGGAACCTCGGATCAATAAAATATCTTAACTTATAACGGTCGTGTGTTTGTCAATTACTAATTACTAATTATCAATTACCAATTATAAATTATAAATAGTTGGGAGAATTGGTAACATAAAATCTCCCATCTCTTGCCAGAATCGACCCACTCTCAACCAGGTAAAAGTTTAAGGCTTAACGAGCTTTACCTTCTGCCCTTGAGCCTTGTTTGGCAGCAATTTCCTGCATCAAAATCTGAAACGCTTTGGCATACTGAGCATCTTCCAAGGTGCCAACTTTTTCACGATTTTTCTGCAAGTCTTTACGCTGTTCATCCGAAAGCTCAAACACAATATCTGGTTCAATTCCGGACTTATTGATATCGCGACCACTAGGGGTAAGGTACTTAGCAATGGTTACTGCCAGACCTGAGCCATCTCCAAGCCCTCGCACGGATTGGACTAAGCCCTTACCAAAAGTCTTAGTTCCTACCAAGATGGCACGTTGATTGTCTTGTAAAGCACCCGAAAGAATTTCGCTAGCACTGGCTGAACCACCATCCACCAGTACCACTAATGGTTTATCGGTCAGAGAGCGATTAATTGCTTTCTGGTATTCGGCTTTGCCGATGCGGTTAACTGTTGAGACAATCGTACCGGAATCAAACCACATCCTAGCAATTTCAATGCTGGCATAAAGTAGCCCACCAGGGTTAGAGCGGAGATCTAAAACATAGCCACTCACCTTCTGATCTTCTAACTTTCGGATTGCTTCGCCCATCTCCTTGGCCGCGTTAGCACTAAATTGAGAAAGGCGAATGTAGCCGATGCCATAACCATCTGAAGTTTCCCGATAGCTATACTTTACAGGGTGGATTTCAATCCTAGCTCGTGTGATCGGATAGTCCACTACCTTTTGGCCTCGCTGAATGGTCAAAGTCACGGAAGTTCCTGGCTTGCCTCGAATCAGTTGAACTGCATCGTTGACATCCATACCTTCGGTACTCTTGCCATCAATTTTGATAATGATATCCTTTGCCAGGATTCCCGCTTTAAAAGCTGGGGTATCCTCAATTGGGGAAATCACCATCAACTTTTTTGTTTCCTCATCCAGGGCAATCTGAATACCTACACCAGTTAATTCCCCAGATGTATCAATCTGCATATTCTTGAACTCTTCTGGATCCATAAACCGGGTGTAAGGATCGTCCAAGGGCTCTAGCATTTCCCGGATTGCCTTGTAGGCTTGTTCCTTGCTGCTGTAAGAGCGATTCAGATAATCTTGGCGAACTTCTTCCCAATCAACCTGGTTGAAGGTAGCATCTACATACCTGCGGTTAATAATTTGCCAAACTTCATCAACTAGCTCCTTAGGACTCTCGCGAAAGAAAGCCTGACTTTGAGATAGATGAAGACCAGCTCCTGTAACTGCTACAGTTGTTAGGACTACTGCTGTCGCACCAAGAACCAGGCCACGTTTTGTAATTACCATAATCCTTTCGCTTAAGGTCGGGAAACTAATGCAAAGGAGCTAAGCTAAATCTAACGAACGGGGATGTCAGACAGCTCCTATGCAAATCAATCTGAGACTGACACCCCCTTGTTCAATTTTGGGTAGTATAACCCTGGTAATATACCCCTATGGCTATAGCCTTTTAGGGGTCATCTATGTTGTTGATTAGGGTCGTGAGGATATTATTTATCCATACTAACCTCATTAGCTAATCACGCCATCATACCACCACACCACACCACCATAATCCCATCTAGCTAGGATTTCAAGAAATAACCTATCCTGACTAAGGATAAGGAAGCTGGGGGTATCAGTCCCATATTATTAATTTTCCTCCCACCCAACTTCCCCTCCGGAAAATTATTGTGGTCATTGGTTTTCATCGTTAGTTGTTCAATGATTACCTATTCACTATTTCCCAGTCTAACATTACCGCAAAGGACTTACTGATTATTCTATTTCATATGGCTGTTTGTGATCAGCTGACAGAGTTGGCGATCGCTTTCTCTGACTTCTGGGTTGTTTTGGAGATAATTTCTGAGCCAGTGGCAGCTTTTATCTAGCAGATCGTCTAAATTCAAATTCCAAATTGCCACTGTAGCATCTTCACTAGCCACTGCCAAAGCTGTTCCATCATGGCTCCAGCTAAGATTTGTGACGCGATGCTCACCAGCTTTCAAGGTTTTGATCAGGGTGTCGTCGAAGCGCCATAGCTGAACCTGGTTGTCCCAGCTGCTGGTTGCCAAAATTTTGCCCTTGGGGCTAAAATGGACTTTTGCCACACTATCAGTATGGCCTTTGAGGGTTGATTGTAAGGTGCCATCTTTGCGCCAGAGTTTCACTGTGTTATCATAGCTTGCTGTTGCTAAGAACTTGTTGTCGGGTGAGAAGCTGAGATCCAAAACCCAATTGTGATGACCTGGTAGTGTTTTCAGAAGTTTCCCATCAGCACTCCACAGCTTTACAGTTTTATCATCACTGGCCGATGCCAATCGCTGACTATCCTGGCTAAACTTAACTGCATTAACCCGCTCACTATGACCAGTCAGGGTATTAATCAATTTACCAGTGCGATCCCAAATTTTTACTGTCCTGTCCCGACTGGCAGACGCGAGGCGCTTCGAGTCAGGACTAAAACTAACATTCAATACCCAGTCCTGATGTCCCTTTATTGTCTTAATCAAAGTACCGCTACGATGCCACAGTTTCACGGTGCCATCTCGACTACCGGAGGCAATTAGCTCACCATCAGGACTGAAACTGATGCTATAGACGAGATCATGATGCCCTTTCAAGGTGTGGAGCAGCTTACCGTTGCGATCCCAAAGCTTAACAGTTCTGTCATTACTAGCTGTCGCAATCTGTTGAGAGTCTGGAGAAAAGGTGACATCCTGTACATCATCCTGATGTCCTCTTAAAATTACGTGAGACTGATTAATACTACTCCAGAGCTTGATAGTTTTATCGTGGCTGGCTGAAGCCAGAATCAGTTGGTCAGTTTGAGGGTTGGATGGTTGTAGAGGAATATGGGACTTGCTGTAAGCTAGGTTGTTTTGAGAACTAAAAGGTTTAGTAGGACTGAAACTGACACCACTAACCCCATCGCTGTGTCCCTTAAACGTGTTTATTAAAGTGCCTTCACGGTTCCATAGCCGCACTGTATTATCATCACTGGCAGAGGCAATCAGTTGACCATCAGCACTGAAAGAAACACCATTAACCCATCGCTGGTGCTTGGGAAAGGTTTTGATTAGCTTGCCATTGGCACTCCACAACCTGACCGTTTGATCATCGCTAGCGGAGGCAATTAACTGACTATCTGGACTAAATACTACACAATTCACCTGAGCGCTATGTCCTCTAAGAGTATTTAGCAATTTTCCCGTTTGACTCCACAACTTAATGGTGTTATCCGCACTAGCAGAAGCAATGATCTTGCCATCTCCACTAAAGCTTACCGACCGCACTACACCCCGGTGACCGGAAAAGGTTTTAATTAATTTGCCATCAACGGTCCATAATCGAATTTTCTTATCTTTGCCAGCCGCAGCCATCATCTGGCCATCTCGACTAAAACTGACACTGTATATATGACCAGCATTAGTGGTAATTGTTCTGACTAGCTGGCCAGTTTGACGCCATAGTCTGACTGTGCCATCCCAGCTACTAGAGGCAATTAACTGACTATCTGGACTAAACGATACGCTGGTTACACTATCTTGATGACCTTCTAGGGTTTGGAGCAAATTGCCATCAGGATGCCACAGTTTTACCGTTTTATCGCGGCTGGTGGAGGCAATAAACTGACCATCTGGGGAAAAACTGATGCTCGAAACAATATCACTATGTCCTTCCAGTCGATTGTGTTCGGAAACTGAATAAACTGCCTGGGACAGAGCTGTGATTACTTGTAGACGGGTATCTGCATCTACTGTTCGAGATGGTAGATATTGCTGCTCTTCCTGCTGTAGTTTTTTTGCGGCTCTTAACCCTTCGAGCAAAGCATCAAAGGTTTTATTAGACACGAAAAGAGCTTCTGAAGAGGCACTCAGCGCACTAAGCATAGCATTGATTCGTTGAGCTTCGGCTCGCCATCTCAAGCCACCATTGGTCACTGCTAAAAGTGCCATCACTGTGCTAATGGCAATGGCACGCAGTCGTTGTTTACGAACCCGCAACAGTTGACTCTCACTTTGTTTTAGCCGTACTCTAATATTAGATTGGGTACGTTGCTTATATTTTTGACGAATCGGTAGAACTAGATAATCATGAATTAGCTGATATCGGTTTTGTGGTGTTTCTGGCACTCGGAAGACTAAACCAGAACCTACCAAAATTTCCAAAATCAAGGGGATTTGAGTTAGTTTGGCGTTGTTACCATTGGAGACTGCTAACTCAGCTTGGGTTTTTAACGGACGGGTACCTCGTTGATCGGTTAAGGAGAATAAAACCTCCCAGACGGCATCTTCATTCTCTGGCCCACAATCATAGATAATTTGGGAAAGCGATCGCTCGATTAGAACTGTCTTGGGGTCATTTCCCAAAGCTCGGTATCCTTCAAGGGTAGTAATTTTTTCCGCTTGTAGCTGAGCACCCACGACTTGTAACTCAATTAAGCGCACCACTCCGGTATTGGTGACTAAATCCTTTACCAGTGCTTCGATTAGAGCAGGTTCTAACTTAAACTGAGATACTGCTGTTAAGGAGTGAATAACGTTTTTGGCATTCTCTGGGGACAGATCACCTAAGTGATAACGCAGCTTCTGATCTAGGATATTGTTGTTAATGACACTGAGATCCTTAAAGCGCTCAAACTCTAACAAGTAATGTAGATAATCTTCTCGCATAGACAAGATTATTTTTACAAAGGGGAGATTGAGAGCCTGGGCTAAAAAATTATAAAACTGATGTCGTTGCTCTAAGTCGGTGGCAAGGAAAAAAAATTCTTCAAACTGGTCAAAAATCAGGACGGTTAATAAGTTATGCTGGGAACACCGATACAACTTATCGAGAATTGGTTTAAGGATTAAAGGTTGTTCACCGCAGGCGTTGGAGTCGGGTAAGTTGTTAGCCGTAGGCGTTCCCTTCGGGTAGATTGTTCGCCGTAGGGGTTCCCTTCCGGTAGGTTGAACGGTTGAAGGTGAAAGGTTGGCATCTTTAAACTTGAAGACTACTGTACTTGCTAATTCAAGGTCTAGACGTTTTTCCAGCTCACCGAGCCAATTCCTGTAAACGGTTTGCACCACCGTCAAGGTTTGTCTAGCACCAATAATTCTGGAGCTAAGTGCAGGAACTAAACCAGCATTAATCAGGGAACTCTTGCCAACGCCGGAAGTCCCGTGAATCACGGTTAGTTTGTGGTCATTGCGGCTAATGCGTTCGAGCAGGCCGTTGACATCGGTTTGACGTCCAGCTGCTGCGATTTCTAGGGCTGATGGACAAAAACCTTTCTTGGTAATCGTTGCGTCAGTTTCTCGACTTGGCCCGACACTTTGTAAGGGAGCCATACCAGCAAAGGTAGAAAACCTAAACTGTTGTTCTATCAAGCGTTTTTGTTGCTTAAGTTCAAACCCTCGTTGGTATGCTTTTTGCTCGAAATAGAGCGATCGCAATTCCTCCAACAGCTCCATGAACAGTTGAGGCTGCTGCTGTAGAGGGTTGGGCTCGATAGTTTTGAGGTTTATAGCTTGTTCAAGATAATTAATGGCAGATTTTGGCTTGCCCAGCTGACGCACAGATCTAGCAGCTAGCAGCAGATAGGAACCTCGGTGGCAAAGGTTTTGAGGGTTGAGAGTCGGCTCAGATGTCTCCAGAGTGCGCACAGCGGTGAGGGCTAAGTCTATAGCACGGTTCCAATTCGATTGCTCATAGGCAACTGTTGCCAAAAAGCCATAGGCTCGAGAGAGCTGAACTGGATTATCTTGAGTGTGAGGCTGTGCCAGAAACGCTAGCGCTAAAGCTTCTAATTCTGTCCAATGTTCCAGGTGTTGTAGGACTTCTCCCAGTTTTATGGTCAACTGAGCCACCAAGTCCAAGCGTCCTGTTTTAGTAAACAGGTCAATGGCAGTACAGAAGTTTTTCTGGGCTTGCTCCCACTGATGGCAACCGATGGAGCCTTGTAACTCGGCTTGACGGCAATAGCACAAGCCGATGTGATGGAACACTAAACCAAGCCGTTCTAAAGCTGAATGGGTGAGGGGGGGATCACATAAGGGGGGTATTGAGTGTTTAGTTTGTCCGAGACGTTGGTCGAAACAGTTACCTGTGTCCCTTTTGCCCTCTTTTCTCTTCCTCGAAGCTCTGCCTTGGATAGTTGTACATACTTTTACCGGTTTAAGGTTTTTATAATAGTGTTGCTCTGAATGGGGAGCCTCACTGCCCAAGCAGCCGCCCCATTCTCCTATATCCTGCTGCCAACAATTTAGACTCTGCTGATAATGCTCCAAGGCCAGATTAATCTGGTCATTTTCAAAGGCATCTCGCCCTAGAATAAAATGCTTGGTAGCTAGTAGGACAGAATCTACGCTGATATCATGAGATTGCAAATCCTGTAATGCCGACTCAAATTCTTGGCGTCGGGGGCAATCGGGAGCCAAAGAAAGCACCTTGTTGGGCAAAAACTCTCCCAAGTCTCTAGCGAAAATATTGCCAAAGATTTCATCTGCCGTTCTATAACATAAAGCGAGTAATTGGTCAATGGTAAGTTCAAACCGAATCGAGGTAGTAGCCCAATTTTTAAAATAAGGAGCAAGCCTCATCAACTTTTGAAGTCCCTTGTCAGTTACCCATACAACTAAAGGACAGGTTAAGCATTTGGGCAATTCATCTCGGACCTGGTTAGCCGAAAGTAGTACCTGGTTGATGCCATCAACTGACTCTAGACCCGATACCATTAGGGCAGATGTTGTCCCATACTGTTGGGTGCTAAAGATATTACTAAATAGAGTTTGACTAGACTTGTTAAGAACTAGCTCACCATAGGTGAGCTCTGTGATTTCTCGGACGTACTCCCATATTTGCTTCCTAAATAACTCGTAGTTGCATCGCACCAAAATCAGTGCAAATTCTCCTTGGGAGAACATTATTGCCCGGGATAGGGTTAATAGAGAGCGAGCACTGTATGGGGCTAGTGTTTCTGGGGGATTTTGCTGCTTCATGTCACTAACCTTTTGACCCCTACTGGTAGAAATTACCTATTACTAGGGTGATTTTCCCTCTAGATAGTAAGATTACTATCAGAACTTATCGGTAAGTATGGGTTTTTACTGATAAAAAACAACAAGCATAATCAGGCATTACTCAAGAAAAACGTCTATCATAAGTACCTTGATCAAGAATTCAGTAATTACTACTACTTATTTAATAAATATATTTAATGAAAATCCTGAATAACAATGATAAATTCACTTATTGAGCCTGAAGTCCATAGCGTGGATATCAGTGATTTCCCGGAATTTTTGATTTTTTATAGTGGGGTGGAACTATAAGTTCCTAGACGAAAACATGTAAAACAGTTGAACTATCAGGACTTCCGCAAAACTGGGCACCAAACTCTACCTGTAGGCGCACAGGGCTTACTCCCCTACAGGTAGAGTTACTGGGGAAGTCCTGACTAGATCGGTTTGGGTGCATCTCAGTTTTGCAATTAGGCAAAAATTCCCGCGAAAATTCCCACACTTCCCACACTCCCCGCGCCCCCGCCCCACACTCCCCGCGCCCCCGCCCCACACTTCCCACACTTCCCACACTTCACATCTTTTTTACAAATATGAGATGCACCCATCGGTTTTCAAATCAATTAGGGACAAAATTTGTCCCTTGAAAGCAATTAGTAGGTGGTAGGTGGTAGGTTATACATGAGGGGATGTACCTTACCTCAGGGGGTGAACCTGAAGGCTAAACTAATTTCATACCAAGCTTTGAGAGAAAGTTCTCCCTCAAAAAGAAAAGGGTGATTAACAGCTAAGGTAACCTCAGTTCGGACCCGGGCAGATTGAGGTAAAAGCCAGTCCAGATTAAGGCTCGGTTTCTTGGGTTGATGACAATATGCAATCAATCCGCACAGAACATTGACGCAAAAATTAACCGGTGAGCGATGACGATAATGTTCGATTTGATAAATATTTTTGAGTTGGTAATTAATGGTTTCAATCAGAAATGTTGAATCTACCTAATTATTTACATAAAATTAGACACACTATACCTATAACACACCAGATAACTTCACGAAAAGACCATCTGATCAAACCAATATTATTTTCACACATAAAAGCTGGGAAATATCGGAGTTTATCTAAAAGTTTATTGCCGAAATCGGGATAACCACTAATTGTAATAAGACATAAGCTATGAGACAGGTATAAATTTGGTACTCAATTCCATTGACATTCTTTGTTATTAATCTGTCCAGTTTTAGATGCATCTTCAAAAACTTCCAGAACAACTCTATTTACCAGCCAAGGAGACGAAACCGTAAGAGAGGGTCGCCTTATTCATATAACTTAAACCTTTTACCCATAACCTGCCGACATTAAAGGCGACCCTCTCTTACGGTTCAAATAAACGATAAAAATTCCCAACTTCTTCATTACTTATACCTTATTCTTATGCTTCTGGTAGGTTAGTCACTAGTCTAAATTCCGTCTGAGTTTCGAGGTCACAAAAGTTGACAACTCTCCCTTGTACTTACTCTTTTTCTGTTCCGATTAGATTCTGCCTGAAGGGGCGACCCGTGGCGAATTTAATAATTAGATGGGTCAAGGGCACCTAAAACATTTATAGCTTGACATTGTTTTTAATTCTTAAGACAAAATAACGATTATGTTTGGTCTTTAGGGTTTCGATTATCAGCAAACTCGCCAATCCTATATCCATTATACTGACTCCATTTTTTGGATACGAAACCTTAGAGAGGGTCGCCTTATTTCATATAACTTAAAAGTATGGTATTGATAAATAAGTAGTGATACCAAATCCGGTTATTATAGGCTGATTACACAAAATCACCAAATCTGCTCTGGGCAAGGACTTTGTGTTTTTTTGAATATAGCCTTGGTAAAGCTGATTTGGTATGATACAACATTGTATTCCCCTTAAATAAGATATTTATTAAGTAAAAATCTACCAATTTAACTCTAATTCATTATAAAAACTTATCTAAGTTAGAATAAATTCTGATTAAATAAAACTTACAAAACTGCTAAATTTTTATTAGTAAAAAAAAACTTCTCAAGGTAAAAATACACTATCTTAACCATGAATACAGTCTCAAATTTAATCACCCGACCCAATTGCCCTTACTGCAATTGTGAGCAAACAGTAAAAAATGGAAGCACTCATCATAAAAAACAAAAATATCTCTGTAAAAACTGTAAAAGACAGTTTTTTGAAAATCCCACAAAAAAGCCAATACCATTGTCGAAAAAAAAACTAATATATCACTTATTACTTGAGAAAATATCTTTGGCTGGTATTGCTCGATCAGTTGGAGTTTCAAAAACATGGCAACAGAGAAGTATGTTAATAAAAAATATGCCGAAACTCCCCAAAAAATAAAGGTTTCATAAAAACCAAAAGGTAAATTTTCCATAGAATGTGATGAAATGTGGTCTTTTGTTAATAAAAAAGATAATCAGCAATGGATTTGGTTGGCCATTGATGGCCGTTGGCCACGCTACGCGAACAAGAAACTAGAGAAATAGTTGGAGTTTATATTGGAGATCGCACTCGCGAATCGGCAAATAAATTATGGAAGTCTTTTCCTCCAGTGGTTCGACAATGTGCTGTGTGTTATACAGATTTTTGGGAAGCTTATCAAAAAGTTATACCTAAAAAACGTCACAAACCTGTAGAAAAAAAACCTGGAAAACTCATCATATTGAAAGACAAAATAATACCTTAAGACAAAGGATTAGTCGTCTGGTTAGGAAAACTTTGTCATTTTCAAAAAAATTAGAAAATCATCTAGGAGCTATTTGGAATTTT
The DNA here is from genome assembly GCF_010672755.1 of Moorena sp. SIO1F2. Taxonomy (NCBI): domain Bacteria; kingdom Bacillati; phylum Cyanobacteriota; class Cyanophyceae; order Coleofasciculales; family Coleofasciculaceae; genus Moorena; species Moorena sp. SIO1F2. The sequence continues at coordinate 2,102 of NZ_JAAHFV010000152.1, read as the reverse complement.
GTTCATCACTATAATAAATGTTTATCCGGTTGATTAGGCCATCACTACTTGTGTACCACTACCGGTTTATATGGCCAAAATTGGGTAAATTTTAAGGATGTTTGTCTAGAATTAGTAACCGAGTTAATGAAACGCGCATCCTAATAAGCGATGCAGCGCGGTCTTGGGGGTTTCCCCGGAGACAAAACCTTAGATAGTGGAGCCTTTATAGTTAGCAGGTTATGCAGAAAAGGGTTAAATATTTTTTAATAAGGCTCCACTATCTTACGGTAAATTCAAACCATGAGCGACTGCATCAAGACACGAAAGTATTATCAACGAGGTCTAAGGGCTAGGTCGCTTATAGAGTCTGCGTTTTAACTTATTTCGTCGCCCCCCCAGCACAATATCTACAAGTTTATGCTTCGGTTCCCGTTTGAATCTTGGGTCATCCAATGGCTCAAACTGATTAATCACGCTATGTTTGAGCTGTTTCATTGTCTTTGAAAGGGGGGATGGGGTTGGAGCACCAAAACCAAATGACATCACGGCCGTTGAGAATGTGAACAGACTGATTTAATATCTATGCAGTTTCCTTGATTCTGGAGAAATTGTCTAGTCCGAATTATTACTGGGCAAATGTCGGTTTTGTCAAGTACAATTTATACCAAATAGCTGCGATTACCCTGCTTTTACCCTAAGCCGACTAAGCATAAAGGCTACCCTTCTCTAGGTCAACTTCTAACCAAGGTTTCATCTGAGGCCTTATTACAAAAGAAAAAACCCTTTTATGCATAACCGAGCACCCATTTTGGCCTCCGCCGAATCCAAGAGAAGGGTAGCCTTCTTACAAGAGAAAAAACCCTTTTACCCTAAGCCGACTAAGCATAAAGGCTACCCTTCTCTTGGTCAACTTCTAACCCCTGTTATATGGGAACTTCAAACTCCCCTTTGGCCGACTGCATCGCTACCAAGGTTTAAAGCTCCTGATGTTTCCCGACACCCCACACCCGGTCACCCCATACCCAGTAAGGCACCGAATGCTGCTTGTCACCCCGTCAGTCACAGAACTAGAGTCCGAAACTTTTCTGTTTCTGCTAAGGCTGGGTTGATCCCAAACCAGCGCCCTTGTTCATCTTGGTATTCATAGACAAACATACTGCGCAACAGGGTTTGATATTCTTGTTCCCCCTTGACGGACTGCTGTTGCACGACTTGAGATAGCAACTTCCACTCTTCCTCTTCAACAGCCAGAGTCAAGTCATCTCGGTATCCCTTAATCACACTCTCTAAACAACTCCTGGAAAATGGCGGGTCTTCATGTTGCAAACAGTTATAGAGCAACCCTAACAAGTTACGGACATGACCCCCACTAATGCGACACATCCGGTCGAGGGTTTCTGGGCTATCAAATACTAGTGGAATCAGGTTTAGCCGCTGTTGAGGATCAACCTTGGGAAAAGCTCGGGCTAGCAATAGCTGTCGCAGCAGTGCCATACCTTCTGGATAGTCACTACCATCCCGTAACTGTATGGGCACCATGGGCAAAATTTTGGGAGCCACACCACCACCGACTCGATTTTTGAGAGTTTCGTACTCGTTGGAGAACATTAAGGACAAGGGTAGGGTGTACACCACATGGCAGTTCAAACGCCTTAACTGAGTACCACGGTCGATAAAGAGATACTCTGGCTGGGAGCGACCTGAAACCATGGAGCGATTATCAACTCGGTCAAGATTATCAATAATCACCACCAAACCCCTTTTCCCACGCAACTTCAGCTGCTGAATCGCTGATTGTAAAATTTCTTCGTTGATGGCATTCAAAATGCTTTGGGTGCGGGGTTCTAGGTGCTGTCGTAGCAGTTGGCGTTGCTGAGGACTGTCTTTACTTCTGGCTGTAATCTTGGCAATGCCTACGGAAAATTCGGCTTCTGTTGAAAACTCGATAGGAGTTTGCAAAAAGTCTTTGATTTCATTAAATAATTTACTAAAGTAACTGGGTCTGAGCTGTATGCTGATCGCTTCTAGGCTTTCACAGACTGACCTAGCGATGCTCAGTAAAATGTCACTGACATCAACATCCACCATGTCTAGGTCTTGAGAGGACTCAAAATAAACAA